>JBBRMC010000049.1:0-12425 GCA_038231055.1 Leptolyngbyales cyanobacterium | reverse complement strand
TGCCGATCGTAGAGTTGTGGGCACCCGAATTTGATTAGCAATGGGCGGAGCGTCTACCAGCCGTCTGTCTCAGCGTCGTTCCAAACTTCGAGGTCTAACTCCGTGAGATAGGTCATCGCATTCTCGATTTGGGCATTGCTTCCTTGAAGATTGAGGTCAAACCAGCCATCGCCATTGGCATTAGCTCCTAAAATTGCGGCTGTGATCGTCACCGTTAATGAATAATCAGAGATTAAACGGGAAATCACAGGCTCTTGATGATAGTGCTTGGGAATGCGGATGCGAATGCGCTTTTGAGTCGATCGCGTATCTTCGTTAGCTAAGGCTTGCATGACTAATCTGGCTCCTTATGATTTACGGCTTCTCCATCGGGATACCGTATTTTATAGATAGAATGCTAACCAAGAATTCTAGAAAATGCAAGGGCAGTTTGTTCATCGCCGACGAGCTTTGCTGACCATTTTGCGTGACAGGCGGAGCTTCAAATCTTCCTGGTTTGCCCACTCTTGCAGCAGTCGATAGAACACTTGACGATCGTCGTTTTTTAACACTGCCACCTGATCCGCCGTTTCAATGACATACGGATAGCCACCACCGATCACGATTTCAGCACGCACCCAATCGATAATGCGATCGTGCCATCCCGCTTCATAGACCCAAACCGGAAGCTCTAAGCGCACAGGATAACTATCTTTATTCGTTTTGAGATAGGTGAAAGCGACTTTATCTGCTTGGTCGCCGTAGTGATCTAGAATTCCCGATCGCTGACAGAGAAATAGCGGTGTACGATCGCCCCATTCCATCGCGTAATTTTGAGTTCGATTGAGCAATTGGGCATCGTGAATGGATTTTGTCTCTGGCAGATTGCACAAACGCCGCAGCATTTCAGTTAGATCGTGAGCGCTGGATGTATCGATATAGCTGACCAAGGGCACTCGATAATGCTCACTTGCCTGGAGGAGTTTGCAAATACATTTGACATAAAAATTGCGCGTTTCTTCGTCAAATGCTTCTGCAAAGGTTGCAACTAATGAGCCATCAAAAAACGCCAGACAGGTTTCACAACCCGCTCGATCAGCCATATATTGAATGAGTCGATCGGTCTCCATCTCAAAGCGGCGAAGGTTGACCTTACGATCGGCTAAATCGCCCCGTCCGACGCGCAGATCACTGGGAGTCATCACATCTAGATCGATGTCTTTTTCATAAATGCCGGACGGCAAATGAAAGTTTTCATACCAACCGATTTGTACCAGTGCTACAGGCACCGAGATATCTTTGCTGGGGTAGATCTGGGAGCCATCCACTGCAAAGGTCGAAATTCCGGTGAGACGATCGCGCACCCAGTCCAGGCTTTGTTCACGGCTCTGCCAGGTTAGTTTAGAGGGAATCACCCAGTCGGGATGCTTACCTAACGGTTCTAACGGCAAGGCTCCACAGGATTTCATGCCCTTCAATCTCTCGTATAGAGATTCGGATGATTCTTGTGACATCTTCATCAACGCCGCCCTGTATTGCTGAAGCTCTTGCAACGCGGTTTTGTCATAACTCATAAAGTCATCGCGCTTTTTGTCTAGCAAGCTCAGAATTTGAGACGGCTTAATCGGCATGGCGAACGGTTAATTTGGTACTTGGGTACTATATTAGACCGGAATGCCAAATTATCTTGATTTTGATGCGCGATCGAGCCAAATTCCTCTCAGTCCTGCGGCGTTGGCGGCGTTGCAATCCTCTTCGAGACTATCTCCAACGTGCCAGATCTCTCCAGTGAGATGATCGTGTTTGGCGATCGCGCCCTTAAAAATCTGCGGACTCGGTTTTGCGGCTCCCACTTCAGTTGAGATGGTGATTGAACTGAAGAAATCCTTCAAGCCCAACGCTTTGAGAACGGAGTAGAGACGAGAATCAAAATTAGACAAAACCCCTAACGTGATTTGGCGATCGCGCAGTCCTTCTAAAGTCGGCACCACATCGGGATAAAGCACCCAAGGCTCTGCTGTGGCAAAGTGATGATAGAGTTCTGTAAAAAAAGCAGAGAAGTCAGAAAACTCTTCCAATACGCCGAGTTGAGCAAATGTTTGCTTGACGATCGCCTGCCACCACTCAAACTCTAAATCGGGAATTTCGCTCAGAGATCGCCCTGGAAACGCAGGTGAACTTGCAGCTTTAAAGCTTTGATAAAACGCTTTATTTAATCGCTCGATCGAAACATAAACCCCATGCTGTCGAGCAATCTCACCATACACGTCCCCCACGCTCCCGCGAACGCCAAATAACGTCCCCACAGCATCAAAAAAAATGAGTTGAGGACAAGTCATAAACACTCCAAACTATCAGACAGATTAATGCTGAGAATCAGCGATCGTGACTTCCTGCCAACGCATCGGCGATCGGCTTTGTCACCCAATTTAAACCGACTCGAATCTGATGTCTTAGCGTCGGCATCCGATTTAAGTAAGCAATCCGTCGCGCGAGGTAGGCAAGCGTTCCGTCTAGCTGAATGCCCATCCCCGTCAGGGTGGCATTGTTTTCGCCCAGGGTCATCATCTCGCCCAAATGTTGATAGCGGAACGGCAAGAGAGGACGATCGGTGAGCGATGCCCAAATATTCCAACTTGCATAATCAGATTGTTGAAATGCAGCTTGAGCCGTCGGAGGAACTTGCTGCCCATCGGCATCTTTGCAGTCTGCCAAATCTCCTAGAGCAAAGACTTCTGGAGCGTCTACCACTTGCAGAGTTGGAGAGGTGATTAACTGTCCACGTTGATTTTGCTTGAGGGGCAGGTTTTTCACAACGTCATTGACGCGAGTCCCTACTGTCCACAGCACGAGATCAACCGGGATCGTGTCCACCGTACCTCTATAGCTTAAGGAAATTGTATCTTCAGCGATCGAGTCTACGGTCGTCTCCAAATCTATCCAGATGCCCCTTGCTGCCAGCGCTTTATCAGCAGCCTCGCGATTATGAGCCGGAGACAATCGGAGAATCTGATCGGTTTGCTCTACGAGTCTGAGCCGTCCTCGATCGCCTAATCGATCTGCCAATTTGCACGATAGCTCGACTCCACTGTATCCGGCTCCGACGATCGCCACCCGAATCTTGTCGCGGGTTGATTCTTCTAGCTGCCGCAGTCTTTCCTCTAACTGATAGGCATCGGTGATCGTCCGAAATGGCAGCGCATGGTCTGCGGCACCGGGCACCAGATCAAGCGGCGTTTCTCCACCCATCGCTAGAACGAGTCGATCGTAGGTCAAGGCTTCACCGTCTTGAAGCGCTACTTGCTTAGACTCAATATCAATACTGGCGACTTCTTTTTGACAGAAGCGAATTCCTGTTCCTTCAAGCAATTCTCCATAGGGCGGCGCAACTTCCCAGCTTTGCAGTTCACCCGTGACTAATTCATACAGCAACGGAGCAAAGACAAAGCGATCGCGCTGATCGACCAAAATGATTTCTGGTTTTTCTGCCTTTGTCCAGGGCAGTTGGCTCAATCGCAAGGCGGTATAAAGACCACCAAAGCCACCACCAAGAATACAAATGCGGGCAGGTTGTTGGGGCATAGGTCAGTGCAGAGGGACTCTCTCCTCATTGTAGGGAAGTGAGCAGAAATCAGCATCGCAGTTTTTAGCTTTCCTCCAGGTTTTGACTTTTCTAAAGTGCCGATTAGAGGCAAAATGGCTTAAATCTAAAAGCAGTGTTTTATCGCGGGGCAAACCTCATGACCAAATTAAAAGTCGGGCTGTTGTTTGGCGGCTGTTCAGGAGAGCATGAGGTGTCGATTTCGTCGGCAAAGGCGATCGCGCAAGCACTCAAAACAGACTTGAATGCGGACAAATATGAGGTGTTGCCGTTCTACATTCAAAAAGATGGCTACTGGCAAGCGGGTAGTTTGGCTCAACAAGTGTTGGAATCGGGGACGGCGATCGCGACCTTAGACCCACAACAAACTCGCTGGCAATTTCCCGTTCAAGCTGCCGAAGTGGATGTTTGGTTTCCGGTTTTGCATGGTCCCAATGGGGAAGACGGCACGGTGCAAGGGCTGCTGACCTTGATGCAGGTTCCTTTCGTCGGCTCAGGCGTGTTAGCATCAGCAGTCGGCATGGACAAGTTGGCGATGAAAACTGCCTACGCTCAAGCAGGATTGCCCCAGGTGAAATATCTGGAAGTGACGCGATCGCAAGTCTATTCTAATCCCTGTATTTTCCCTAAGCTTGGGGATCACATCGAATCGGAACTGGGATATCCCTGTTTTGTCAAACCTGCCAATTTAGGATCATCCGTCGGAATTTCTAAAGTGCGAAATCGCGCCCAATTAGAAGCCGCGTTAGATAATGCTGCCAGCTACGATCGCCGCATCATTGTTGAAGCAGGCGTGATTGCGAGAGAAGTCGAGTGTGCCGTTTTAGGCAATGACAATCCCAAAGCCTCAGTGATTGGTGAAATCACCTTTGACAGCGACTTCTACGATTACGAGACGAAATACACCGCAGGGCAAGCCGGGTTAGAAATTCCGGCACAGTTGCCCGACGCGATCGCAGCTCAAATTCAGGAGATGGCAATTCAGGCTTTTGTGGCGATCGACGGGGCAGGGCTTGGACGGGTCGATTTCTTCTATGTCGAATCGACCGGAGAAATCTTGATCAACGAAATCAACACCTTTCCAGGGTTCACTGCTACCAGTATGTATCCGCAACTCTGGGCAGCTAGCGGCATTCCCTTCTCAGAGTTGGTTGATCAACTCATTCAACTGGCGCTAGAAAGACATGAGCCGCTCAATTGAGTAGCCCTTTACACTGGCTCTATCAACCCCATTCTCTCCCACCAACGGTTGAGCGGAAAATAGACGACGGGTGCCCATAAACTGCTGAGAATGGCAGAACTGAGGGCGACAAACTGATGATACGTCCAGATTTCCATCAGCGATCGCCCCCCTTGAAAGCTGAACTGGATCGCGGTCACGGTCTCCGCCAATACTGCCATGCCAAAGACAATTAGCGCCACTGAGATAAAATCTTCCTCAATATATCGCTGCTTTTGCAGTCGAGCCGTCAATACCCCAACCAATACTAGACTGAGCGCATGAGTAGGTGAGGGAGAAGTCATTCCATCTTGCAATAATCCCAAAATCAACCCTGCCAACGCCCCTTGAAACATCGTTCGTTTGACGCTCCAGGCAACCACCCAAATCAATAGCCAATTGGGACCGATGCCCGCCAGTTCCATTCCCGGTAGGCGCGCCGGCAAAACCATTAGGCACAGCAAAACCGAGATCACCGTCACGCCCCAATTGACCAGCGGGCGAGAAATTGGGTGACGATCGAGTAAATCCTCTAAAGCCGAAGTCTTCATGGCGTTGCTTTGGGGGAAGGCGCTTCATCAGAAGCTGGAGCAGGAGGAGCAATCAATTGCGGCTCTCCCAAATTTGCCGAGTTGGGATAAACGGTTGCCCACTCTAGATAATTGATAGGAGCAGATAACTCAATCACCGCTTCAGGTGCAGGACTTTTGTTGAGATCAACCGACTCAATTCGCCCGATCGGAATCCCCGCCGGAAACAGTTGGCTAAACGAGGAGGTAGCCACCACATCGCCTCGACGTACATCCGGGACTTTCTCAAAAAATTCCATCACAGCTCGGTTGGCTGCCTTGCCCCGCAAAAAGCCCATGTAGCGACTGCGGCTAATGGTCACACCCACGCGACTGCTCGGATCGCTCAACAAAAGCACTTGGCTGCTGTTAGACGTGACATTGCTAATTCGACCTACCAGCCCACCCGGACTGAGGACGATCGAGCCAACTTGAATACCATCCTGACTGCCCCGTCCCAAAATCACCTGTTGCCACCAGTGATCCGCACTGCGTCCAATCACCGGAGCCGTTACTCCCTTGACTTTTTTGGCAGACACGAACCCCAGAAGCTCTTCGAGACGTTGATTTCGGCTTTCTAGCTCAATCAAACGCTGCTGAAGCTCTTGCGATTGGGCAGAGATGAGTCGGTCTTGCTGAGTGGGTTTGCTCTGAAATGGGCGTGTGATTAATTGATAGGTTTCGAGCAGCACCCCGCCCTGAGTTTGGCGAACAAATAGAGCCGTGCCGAGTGCTAGACCCACCAAAGCAGACTGAATTCCATAGCGTTCCCACCAGCGTCTCAATGCGTACATTCAACCCCGTTGTGTTGGCTGGTCAACATCAAAAAACTATAGGTCGTAAGTCCAGCATTTTGATCCCTCTCCGCAACTAACTCATCAATATCAGGAGATAAATTGCGAAGAACCCTTCTAGCGAGGAGGGCGAGTGCTAAACACCCGCTCTAGCTGTTTGAAGTTCTCCAGAACTCGCCCAGTTCCTAGCACAACGCAGCTTAGAGGATCAGCCGCGACGTGAACAACGATGCCTGTCTCATGACTGATCAGCGTATCGATGCCTTTGAGCAACGCGCCACCACCCGCCAACATAATGCCACGATCGATAATATCGGCAGCTAATTCAGGCGGGGTGCGCTCTAACGTCCGCTTGACAGCATCGACAATCACAGACAGAGGCTCTGACATACTCTCGCGAATCTCAGGACCTTTGATAGTGACCGTTCTAGGCAGACCCGACAGCAGGTGTAAGCCCCGCACTTCCATCACCGCTTCGTCATCTTGAGTGGGGTAGGCAGACCCGATCGAGATCTTAATTTCTTCTGCGGTTCGTTCGCCAACCACCAGGTTATGAACCTTTTTCATGTAGTGAATGATCGATTCACTCAGTTCATCGCCAGCTACTCTGACTGACTCGCTGAGGACGGTGCCTTGCAAACTCAGCACTGCAACTTCGGTGGTGCCACCCCCGATGTCAATAATCATGTTGCCAGTCGGCTCAGCCACGGGTAACCCGGCTCCGATCGCGGCAGCTATAGGCTCATCGATCAAGTAGACTTCTCGTGCTCCGGCTTGAGACGCGGCTTCCATCACTGCACGACGTTCTACCCCCGTTACGCCGCTCGGAATGCCAATCACGACGCGAGGTGATACGAGAGTTTTGCCTTCATGCACGCGGGTGATGAAGTGTTTGAGCATTAATTCTGCCGTGTCAAAGTCAGCGATCACGCCATCTCGTAGTGGACGGAGTGCAATGATGTTGCCGGGAGTCCGTCCCAGCATTCTTTTTGCATCTTCGCCGACTGCGAGAGGAATTTTTTCGTTTTGATCCATCGCGACAACGGAAGGCTCTTGTAGAACAATGCCTTTACCTGACACGTAGACAAGTGTGTTGGCGGTGCCTAGGTCTATACCCATGTCCCGGGATAAGGAGAAGCGACTGAAAAGACCCACTGGTTTCTATACCTCAGAATAACGCGATGAGTATGATTGAGAGAGTGCAGTCAAGCACCTACCGTGATTGCTAGTGAATTCTATTACAGTTTTGATCACGAGTCTAGTCAGGCAGAAGAAAAACACCCATGTAAAGCCCTTTTGAGCTAGCTCGATCGCTGAACTATTCAGATGTAAACCTCTCCAAGCATACAGGCAAAATGCTGATTAAATTGATGTTCTTTAGATTACAAAATCGAATGAATTTAAAGAATTCGATGAGATCTTTTTGAATGATCTTAAGTCAAAAATAATCATCAAACAATGGTCTTGATTCTTCAGGTTTAAAGTTAAAATAGAGTACAAATGTATTGAGTAATGAATACATCTGAGCGATCCGGAGTGAAAATCTTCCTCTAGGATAGAAACACTTAACTTGTGGGTAGCAATATGAGTCTAAACGTGGTGACGCTAGTGGGTCGAGTAGGCGGCGACCCTGATGTGAAATATTTCGAGTCGGGCAGTGTCAAGTGTCGCCTCACCTTAGCCGTCAATCGTCAATCCAAGGCTAATGATCAGCCTGATTGGTTCAATCTAGAGCTTTGGGGCAAGCAAGCCGATGTCGCCGCCAACTACGTGCGTAAGGGAAGCTTGATTGGGGTGAAAGGTTCTTTAAAGTTTGATAGCTGGAAAGACCGCAACACGGGAGCCGATCGCACTTCCCCGGTAGTGCTGGTCGATCGACTTCAGCTATTAGGGTCTAAGCGAGATTCTGAAGGGGGCGGAACAGAGTCACCAGGCTATGTGGATGACTTTTAATCACATCGGCTTTGTGAGCAAGATCTCCAGCTTCTTGCAAAAGTCGGAGATCTCAGTGTCACCCTTAATAACTGATTTGTAGGGTAACTGATCCCTCGACGCGCTGTTCACCTCCAATCACAGGGGTGGGCGCTTGAGAGGCAGCAGCTTTGAAACTAGCGACATCTGCCAGCATAGGCGGCGGAGCAGACGCACCATTAACCTGAATGCTGATGACTTCTTTACGAGTCAAGTTTAGGGCACTAAAGACAGCATCTGCTTGACTTTGCGCGTCTTGGGTCGCTTTGCGAAGGGCGAGTTTTTGGGCAGCCGCGATCGCTTCATCTGCGGCAACAAAACTCACCCCATCAATTCGGCTGGCTCCTGCTTTAACCGCATCATCAAGCAAGGTGCCCGCCTTCTGAGTCGGAACTCGAAAACTCACCATATTTGAGGCGCTATAGCCATCCAGCTTTTGACGATTGTTGTCATAGCGATAAACCGGATTGAGATTAATGCCGGTCGTCTCAAGCTTCTCGACGTTGCGGGATTTGAGCAGTGTCACCACGGCATTCGATCTACGAGCCACTGATTCCTGAACTTCGTTAGCGGTCTTTCCTTGAGCTTCTACTCCTAATCGAACTTGGGTAAGGGTGGTAGAAATCTCTTCGATACCGCGACCTGTCACGGTGAGCGTTCGTAACACTTTTTCTTGTGCCAAAGCTGGGCTAGTTAAAGACAAACTTATGAATCCAAGGGCGATCGGAAGGACTTTAAAGCGGTTCCAAATCAAAGCAGATTTTAAAGCTGAACTCATTTAGGTCACTCCTCAGTGAGAGTCTTTATATCAGGGTTAAGGCTGATGTAACTACTCTGTCATGACCGAGGCGCAATGATCGCGATGGTTACAGTTTTCGCAACTTAACCATTGAATTCAGCCCCAGAAACGGGTACTATTCGCCACTCTCTAAAACGGCACAGGCTAAATGGCACATTGCTATTTTTGATTAAACGTGAGCGTAATAAAATGTTGGTTCGTTTTTGAAAATTATCCTGGACAGGAGAGCCTTAAATGTTGTCTCGCTTACCCTTCTACTTCCTAACAGGATGTTTGACCCTGATCACGGTTACTTCAGCCGTTTCTCCAGGAAATACCCAACTTTTTAATAGTGCGGTTGATCAATTGCCTGCCAGCGATCGCTCAACTTTAAAGAGTGGTCAAGTCTTGGTGACTGGAGAAAAAGGCAACTATGTCGCGAGGGTCTTAGTCAAAAGCTCTCAAGATGCCGCCTGGAATGTGTTGACCGACTATGGCAGCACCGCAAAATTCATACCCAATGTCATTTCTAGTAAAGTGCTAGAGTCAAACGGCAATCGTAAGGTGATTGAGCAAGTGGATGCTCGACAGATTTTTTTGATAAACGTGCGATCGCGCATTCGGTCTTCAGTCACAGAAACGGCAAAGAGCCGAATTGACTTTCAGTTAACCGAGGGTGACTTGCAAAGTCTAAAAGGCTATTGGATGGTAGAACCGATCGCGGCTTTTTCAGGAGCAAAAGCCGATCAGGTGCTAATTACTCAAGTGGTTGAAGCACAGCCTAAATCGGGAACCCCAAAAGATATCTTCTATAATTTGTTTAAGGATTCATTAGGAAAAAACATGAGTGCTATTAGTCAAGAGGTTAAGCGACGATCGCGTTAGGGTTCTTGATCACAGATCGTAACCTTTGGGGCTATGGCACAGGTGAAGACCTCTGAGCAGTAGCCCTAAATTGTGTGGATTTATTCGATTGGGTGCCAGCAATCGTTAGAGATCGGGGCACTATATAAAGGAGTCAGTCTGTTAACCACCCGTCTAAACAGTCAGTGGAGAAATTCTAAAACCAGCCAATACGCTTAAAAATCCCCGCAATTCTAGGTAATGTCGATTAATTTTCCGGGAAATCGAAGAATCAGCGCGATTTTACGAGGTGAATACTTCAGCAAATCGATCTTCTATGCTGCATCTACTGCACGATCGCTCAGAGCTTTGTGAGGCGAGTCAATCCGAATCAAAGACTCCCTGCTCTTTAACCGATCTCCCAAGTTTTCTTGAACCTCACGTTGAACGAGCCGCCATAGTGGATAACCAGCAAGTTTTTCAACTTATCGATCGCCTTCTGCCGTTTGAAGCGTGTCTCTATCACCAAATTTTGCCTCTGTCCCTCAAAGATCAGTCTCTTCAACTTGGCATGGTGATGTTAGAAGATGTGGCTGCGCTCAACTATGTGCGGCAAATTCTCACCTTTATGGACTACTCGCTAGTTCCACAAACTATTACCTCAGACGCTCACTACGCTACGCTGTCTGCCTATCTCAACTACGTTGAAACCAAAGCTCCGGTCATTCTTTCACAAGAGGCTGTAGTTCAGCTAGAACCCGCAGGAATCTCTGACCAATTAGAAACTTACGTCATCCCTGAGCAGTCTCCCAGCATTCCAGAATCTTTTGAGCAACCAGACGGTTCTGAAGATCACTCTAAGATCGTGATTCAAGACGAAAAAGCAACGCTTTTAGTAGATAGCCCTGATGAGATTGATGATTCAGAATTTTCTAGCAAACTTCAACAGGCTCAGAGTGATCAAGCCCTACCAGACACCTCTAAACCGTCCCCTGGTCAAGATCTCGCAGGTTCCGCCACATTTCTTTTAGACTCAGAGACACTACCGCCTTCAAAACTGCCTCCTCCTGGCAATGCCTTACCCACGTTAGAAATTAGCACCGATTATTTAAATAGCGACTCAGAGCACTTATTGAGCTTGCCTCCCGCCCAACTCCTACGAGAGTTGTTAGGGCGAATTTTTACGGGTGGAATTGGTCGGCTCTATTTTGAGCGATGTGCGACAACAGGACGCATTTTATGGAGTCAAAATGGAGTTTTGCAATCGGTGTTGAGCGATCTGCCTCTGTCTAGCTTTGAGAGCGTGATCAATGAGTTAAAACAATTGACTCACTTGCCGTTGGTTCCCGTACAAAAGCCAATGCAGGTTGAAATTGAGCGGCTCTGTCAACAAACTCGCCTCTTGCTGCGGCTGCGCGTTATGCCCAACGCCCACGGTGAAGAAGCAACATTGCAGATTTTGCATGGAGCCGCCCTCAAGTTCTATCAACAGCAGCAGATTGCTAACTTAAGCCGTGATGCGCTCAGCATCGCCCAAGATTTACAGCAAAAGGTGCGTGAAATTCGCGATCGGACGGCTGCCGATGCTCAACGTCCTGACCAAGCCGATCTGACTCAAGTCTTGCGAATCATAGAGAAACAGATTGCCACTCTCAAACAGATTGAATAAGGAAGGGTCATGCCGTGGTTATGCAACTGCCACGATGGGTTGCCAACGTCCGAGCGGTTTGCCGATGATGGCAAGTTCTTGCATCAGTTGATCAAAGCGATCGGGCGTTAAAGACTGCGGACCGTCAGAGAGCGCTTTTTTGGGATTGGGATGAACTTCGATCATCAGAGAGTCTGCACCTGCGGCGATCGATGCCATTGCCATTGCAGGGACGTATTCGGCTCGACCTGTGCCATGACTGGGGTCAATCATGATAGGTAGATGCGTCAGCGATCGTAAGACCGGAATCGCCGCCAGATCGAGGGTGTTGCGGGCATAGTCTCGATCGAACGTGCGAATTCCCCGCTCACAAAGAATCACATTCGGGTTTCCGGCAGCGAGGACATATTCGGCTGCCATCAGCCAGTCTTCGATCGTGGCTGCCATGCCTCGCTTTAACAACACGGGCTTATCTTGAGCGCCCACTTTCTTTAATAGAGAGAAGTTTTGCATATTGCGGGCACCGATTTGAATCACATCTGCCACGGCTGCTAAGGGCTTTAAGTCTGCCGCATCCATTAGCTCGGTGATGATTCCCAATCCGGTTGCGTCTCGTGCCGCCGCTAACAAATCAAGAGCACTCTCGCCATGTCCTTGAAACGCGTAAGGTGATGTGCGAGGTTTAAACGCGCCGCCTCTCAAAAACTGCGCTCCGGCGGCTTTGACACGCTGCGCCGTTTCGATAATCATGGCTTCGTTTTCAACTGAGCAGGGACCTGCCACAACCACCAGAGGATGATTTTCACCAATGTAGACGACTCCGTTGGGGGTCGGCACAGCAACGCTGCTGGCTTCACCCTGACGATATTGGCGACTGGCACGTTTGAAGGGTTGCTCTACGCGCAAAACCTGTTCGACCCAGGGGCTAATCTCTTGAAGCTGCAAAGGGTCGAGGTCAATCGTGTCGCCGACCAAACCGAGAACAACTTTGTGTTTGCCGATAATCTTTTCGGGGGTCAACCC
>JBBRMC010000048.1:0-12460 GCA_038231055.1 Leptolyngbyales cyanobacterium | reverse complement strand
CGTCCGGTTTCTCGATCGGTCGGAAGCTGCACCCGCTTAACGGTTCCATACTCAGCAAAGATCTCAGTTAGGTCCTCTTGCTTGACCTCATAAGAGAGATTGCCCACGTAAATTGACATGAAATTGTCTCCAGAATCCAAAGAAAGTGTAGAGAGTTAGATTCGGAGAGACGCTGATGAACACGAATTACACAGCCGAAAATAATTCCTGGTGTCAGCGTAACACAGGAAATAGGGTAGGGAACACGTCAAATCGTGATGATTTGACTACAACTTTTTCTAAGTCAGGGTTCCCATATGGCTCAGAAGAAGCGCTACGCTGAACAATAAGGTAGCAAAAGAGGTTGATAGAGTTAATGAGTTCTATTCAAGAAGTGTTTCTGGAGACGGATTGGGATGATGCAGCGCAAGCTCGACAGAAGCGAGATGAACGTATTTTAGAGCTGCAAGCAACTGGGTTAGTCTGTGTGGGAGATGATCTCTACAATATCGTGAATGGACGGCGCGTTTTTGTCTTGGTGGCATCGCCGCCGTCTCCTCTAGAGCCGACTCGCGACGAAAACTCTAAGTCTCGATCGCTGCGTCCACAACGACGCGACCCTTCAGAACCCCGCAAAACAAATCACCCGCTCCCTCAATATGAGGTTCGCTAAAGAAATGAGCAGTTTGAACGGGTTAAGGATAAAACTTTTGTAAAGTTAAGTTTCTTGTGCTACATCCCTCCGGAGAATTACTCTCCGGCGCGTAGAAAGAATCATAATCTATTTAAGAAGCGAGCCTTTTGGGGCTTATGCCGGGTGAGTGAGTGATCACTTTCAGAGTAAATTCTCAGATTGCAGCAACCTATCGCCTGGGTTGCAGGGGTGCCTCTTTCGACAAAGCAGTAGTGATCATAGCTGTACCTATGACTTAGGTTCAGTAGTTTTGCGTCTTAAGGAAAATTTGGAGCTTATGAATTCTGATCTTGGACTACCTGCTTCAGCCTCAGCACCCTTGTCTGAGTCCCTCTCTCCCTTAGGCTCACCCCTCCTAACTAGAGAGCTTCAAGATTCGCTTGCTGTTGGTCTGCCCCTCACATCCTCTTCGTCTCTCAGTGATTTCACACCGCAGCCTCTTATAAGCCCTACGTATCAAGCCGCTGCTGTGACTAGCTTCACTGATTCGTTACCCACTGTTCAGGTGCAGGTTGCCCCAATCGCTTTGATGTCCTTAGGAATGCCTGCTACATTGCTTCCTCAGCCGACTACTAGCCTCTCTACAGACCTCACTTCCCAAGTTATACCCGGTGTAG
Organism: Leptolyngbyales cyanobacterium; assembly: GCA_038231055.1. Taxonomy (GTDB): domain Bacteria; phylum Cyanobacteriota; class Cyanobacteriia; order Leptolyngbyales; family Leptolyngbyaceae; genus Phormidesmis_A. The sequence goes on along the minus strand of JBBRMC010000048.1, from coordinate 11,170 downwards.
GAGTGGCTCCGGTCGTGCCTCCCCCTCTTTCAGCACCCCTTACAGGAGAGGTTGCGTTTGTTGATTCTAGTCTGCCCGACTACAAAAGTTTAGTGGCTGGAGTTCGTCCAGGAGTTACTGTCGTTGTTTTAGAGGGCGATCGAGACGGCATTGCCCAAATTACTCAAGTCTTAAGAAACGCTAAAAACATTTCTGCAATTCACCTAATATCCCCAGGCGATGCAGGAGTCTTGAAGCTTGGAGTGACTGAGTTGACGATCAGTTCGCTAGATATTTATCGAGCCAGTTTGCGACGTTGGGCATCTGCCCTAACGCCCGACGCTGACATTCTGCTTTATGGGTCTAGTGTAGGCGCAGGTACGGTTGGCGATGAATTTATGAGAAAATTGAGTGGGCTGACTGCAACCGATATTGCAGCGTCCACCAATCAGACAGGCAGCACGACGCTTGGAGGTGACTGGAATTTGGAGAAAACGGTGTTAAAGGTTAATACAGGTGATATCGCAGCGAAAATTGCATTTGAATCTCCTCTAACTTCAACCTATAGCGGGGTTTTCAACCTCTCTGCTGCTAGCTAAGTAGGGAGGCACAATTATTTGTAGGATAGGTCAGCGATAGCGTAACCCATGTGGGTATTGGGTTTCGTTCCTCAACCCAACCCACATCCATCTCACATTTAATTCCACTTACCTACTTAGGATCGTGGATTAAATAACCTGTAAGACTTGTGAGCGTCTTCTGCCCTCCTCACGAAGTGGGGCGAAGCCCTCGCCAACCCTTCTCCTCAAGGAGAAGAGAGCTAGAGTTATGTTCCCTCGCTTTGGGGAGAGGGCTAGGGTGAGAAGTTGCACCTTACCTTAATAAATCCACATTCCTTAGTGTCATTTAGAAGACGCGAAGGCTTAAGCTACGATTTCTCCTGACTGCTTTTGTAAAGACGATCTCAACAAAACGGGCAGATTTCGTAAGTAAATTTGCTCAAGGGGAAAACTTAGCACGTTGAGCTTCAGTATTTTCCTGAATTATGACTTCTCCTCACAAGACATAGACTCATTGCATTAGTCTAAATTGTCTCAAATTTATGCTCTACCTTTAGCGAGCTGAAAGATTTGAACGAGGGGAAGTTAGGATGTTCGTTGATGATTCATCTATCGATACACCGAGTGGCTTGTTGGGTATCCGCAGTCGGATGCACTTTACAGGGCGGCTAGATGTCAAAACCAATAGCCAGCAGTGGAGCCTTTATTTATACGTAGGGCGGTTAATCTGGGCAGGGGGCGGACCTCACCCTAGACGACGTTGGCATCGCTACTTAGCCCAACATTGTCCTCAAGTCAATCCCAGCACGATCGCCCTCAGAACGGTGGATGATTTGCTGTGTCAAGACTTCCATATACTGTCAGTCTTGGTCAAGCGACAGCAAATTACTGCTGAGCAAGCGGTCGCTGTAACTCGCAGCATCGTTTCAGAAGTGCTGTTTGACATTATTCAGCAAGAAGAAACTCGACCAATCTCGTTTCAGTTTGATTCAAAAGACTTGCTTGATAATTCTCTTGCATTAGTCAATGCAGAACAGTTGTTGACCGAGATTCAGCAAGTTTGGAACGCTTGGCGATCTCTAGGGTTGGCAGACCATTCACCTAATCTGGTGCCGTCACTCCGCAACCCCGAACACTTGCAACAGCACACCTCTGAGAAGGTTTATAAGATGCTGGTGTCGCTGGTAGACGGCAAGCGCAGCCTCAGAGATTTAGCCGTGTTGACGAAGCAAGATCTCTTACAGCTAACCAAGGTGCTGGTGCCGCTCTATCGAAAAGGATTGGTTGCCCTCAACAAGGCTCCTGACCTTGAAATCGCTGGAACGAGTTTACGATCGCCCCCTCCCAATTCTGCCCAGCCGCTCTCTGACATCCCAAAGTCTAGAAAAGTTTCCGTCCCTCCCAAACCTGCTCAATCAGATGTGCCGATGGTGGCTTGCATTGATGACAGTCCGAGAGAGTGTCAAATTATGGAGCGCATTGTCACTGATGCCGGATATCGCTTCATCGGAATTCAAGATTCTATTCAGGCATTGCCAACGCTGATTGAACAGAACCCCAGTGTGATTTTTTTAGATCTCGTGATGCCTATTGCAAATGGCTACGAGATTTGTGCTCAAATTCGACGAGTCTCGCAATTTAAAACCGTTCCGATCGTGATTCTAACGAGCAATAACGGAATCCTAGATCGAGTGCGTGCAAAAATGGTCGGCTCTTCTGGGTTTCTTGCAAAGCCAGTCGATGCCGAAAAAGTATTAGCGATCGTGCAAAAGTACTTAGCGATTCGGGATTAGATAACGTTCCAATATTCAACATCCTGCAATAGAGGCATAGAAAGTGTGAGTACGGTTTTAGTCGTTGAAGATAGCGTGACTGAAACGCAGCTTTTAACAAGCTATTTGAAGCAAGCAGGACTCTCGGTAGTCAGTGCTCGAAGTGTTGAAGAAGCCTAGATCAAGTTAGCAAGCCAAACCCCTGATCCGATCGCGTTAGACGTGATCTTGCCCGGTCAAAGTGGGTTTGAACTCTGTCGAGAGTTGAAAGCTAACTGAGATCCTGCACCCGCCTCTTTACTGCGATTGTGTCGTGGTGATATGTTTTACCAAAAATACTGAAGTCGATAAAATACGCGGCAACTTATTGGGTGCAAATGCCTATTTCTTAATGGATATGCAGCGAGTGATGGATGTAGTCGCCGTCAGCAAGTGATGGTTTAGAGCTTAAACTCTGGGCTGAGTTCTTGATAGATTTGGATGAGTTGATCAACAGTTTGAGCCGGAGAAAACCTCTCCTTAACGTATTCGTTTGCTCGTTTGCCCCGTTCAAGGGCATCGTGGGGATGATTGAGACAGTTCCTCATAGCTGCCGCTAATTCTTCAACATTTTCTCGTTCAAACAATAAGGTGTGCGACCCTGCCATCTCTGGCAAACCACCGACATTAGCGGCGATCGAGCAGGTTGCCACACTCGATGCTTCTAGCACAACATAGCCTGCGGGTTCTTGCCAACGAGAGGGTGCGACGAGGGCAAGCGCCGATCGGACAATGGGCAAGATTTCTGATTGAGAATAGTTCCCTAAAAACTCAATGCAATCTGTAATGTTGAGCTTTGCTGTCAAAGCTTGGAGCGCTTTCGATTCGTTACCATCTCCAATCACCAACACGCGAAAGTCTTCGTTTTCGGATTGCAGTAGTTGAGCCGCTTTTAGGAGTAAATCAACTCCTTTATCTGAGTTGAGCCGTCCGACATAAACAAATGAACACGGTTTAGACAATTCATCGAGTGTTTTTTGAATATCTTGATCCTGAGTTTGAATTGGATTATATGAAGTTGTCACCTTCCACGGAAAACTGTGGGAATCTGCTAAGAATTGGCTACAGGCAGTGTGGCGATCGACCACCCATGCTGTCAAAAAACGAGTCGCTAGTTTAGCAAGTTTCACAACTGTATGCAACTTCCATTTAAGCGGATAGTTAGACTTAGGTAATGAGTACAAGAACTCTGCTTTTAGCCTTTTCACCAAAGGCATTGTTTGATAAGTAGAATGAATCGACGAATAGAATAAATAATGATATTTAATAACAGTCTTTCTACCGAGAATCTTACATAGACACGCAAAGAACAGGTGATTAGAATTCATGTGGACGAAATCAGCCCAAAGAATAGCGCTGACCCACTGTTGAAATGAATTCTCAGTCGTCGAAATTACTTTAGTTTCAATCCCTCTTAAATCTAGCTCTTGCTGAATTGAGCGAACATAGGTCAAAACACCAGAAATTTCATCGTTACGATGAGTGTGTTGAATGAGTAATTTCATCTTATTTTTTTAAGTCTAGGTGATGGCTCCAAAGATAAAACGGACTCATTAAACTACTCGTTAATAGCTCCATCTGGCACGCAGTCGGCAGGTCGCTCTTGATTAATTTTTGATGAATGACAAAATAAGAAATTGTTTTGATGAAATCATTCATAAGATAAGCCAGAAAAGCCAGGGGACGCTGCCAAGCATTGAGGCGCATCATGCGAATATGATGTTTAGCTAATCCGATTCCTCGCACTAAACTTAGAAGATAAGTACGCTCTAATCGCCATGCTGGAATTTGATGATAGATGTGCTGCTCTGGGTTGTACCAAATCTCCCAGCCTGCTTTTTGAATATGAACGATCGCGGCAATATCTTCACTCGTTAGCATTGATTGAGACGTGCGCCCTGTCAAAAAAGGTTTTTCAGGAACGCTCTCTAGCCAAGCTTGCCGCTGCACAACCAGCCCTGCCGAGGGAGGAAGAACTCGCGTGTAGCGATGTGGAGTTGAACCCCGTTCGACGATCGCCAAAAAGATAGCAATTTGCTCAAATTCTGGTGAAGGTTCAGTTTCAAATTCGCCGTGAATCTGCCCTCCATAAGCTCCTGCCTGCGGATGCGTTTGAGCGAATTCATAAGCATTTGCAAGCCAGTTTTCATCTGGGAGAGTGTCATCGTCGAGAAAGCCAATGAGACCGCCTTTTGCTTCTTGGACTGCTCGAATTCTTGCGAAAGCAGCTCCTTGCTGAGACTCAAACAGATAGCGAAGTGCCGATGTCGAGAAGTGGCTCTTTTGATAGCTGGCAATAACCTGTTTAATGGGATCAGTGCTGTTATTGTCAACGACAACAATCTCCCATTGAATACCTTTAGGGTTGACTTGCAAGTGCAGCCGCTCTAATACTTGCTTGACTCGGTTAGCTCCGTTGTAGGTACAAATAGCAACTGTAAAATCTAACATTATTTTCAAATAGAATTAAAAACTAAAGTGCTTGAGAAGTATTGATTAATTAGGGGTAAGACTGCGTTTTTGCAATTGGTTGTGGTTGCTGATTAAGGAGAAACAAACTTTTCCTGAACAGATAGAAAGGGCTGAATAAGCTACCGATCAAAGTCTGCATCTCACAGGAAGCAACGACATCAGTTTTCAGGATTCTGTAGTGACAAACAAAGAAGCTAGCAATTTTGCAGAGATCGCTCACTAAATACACGATCGTCATCACCGGACGCTGCCAGGGAACAAACTGGAGCATTCTCAAACGATAACGACTTAGACCTAACGTGTGAAAAAAGCTAAGCAAATACTCTCTTTTTAAGCGCTGCTCAGGAATTTGGTGCTCGATTTGCATCGTTGGATGATGCCAAATTTCCCAACCTGCTTTGCGAAGGTGGAATAAGGCTTCGATCTCTTCACCCTTTGTCGGTAACTGATCGCCCGTAGGACCTTGGAGAACGAGATTAGTTGGGACGCTTTCCAGCCATGCTTGCCGCCGAATGACGAGTCCTGCTCCAGCAGGTAATCCTTTTTTATATGTGTCGTAACAATACGGTTGAGTCGTTTCTTTAATTGCTAGATATGCCGAAATTTTCTCAAAGTTTTTCGGGGTGGCTGTTTCAAAAACCCCATGAATTCGACTGCCAAATGCTCCAGCTTTGAGGTTGGCTTGCCCAAAAGCAACGGCGGAAATCACCCAATCTTCGGCAGGGAAATTATCGTCATCTAAAAAACCTATGAGACTCCCGTTCGCTTCTTGAATAGCGCGACGACGAGCGATCGCGGCTCCTTGCTGCGGTTCAAAGACATAGCGCAATCGACACTCGTCTATCCAAGTAGCTTGATAGCGTTGGATGACTTGTGTCGTGTCATCATTGCTATTGTTGTCAACTACAAGCACTTCCCAAGTGATCGCCTTGGTCTGAATTTGAGTTCGTAGTCGATCGAGAATGAGGGGAAGACGCTTTGCCCCGTTAAACGTGCGAATAGCGACAGTGAAATCCAGCATGGTAACGATGGGAAGGGGTTTGATGAGAATCGTGAAATCGCTTGTAACGACTCACTTTGCACCCTACTTATAAGTTGCCCAAGCTGGATAGACTTCTACACAGTCATAAGCATTTCTAAACTAGCTGAAAACTGCCGTTTGCGCTCGATCAGTGAACAAAATGTTCCCTTTAGCATCCATGCTGAAGTCTTGCCCTGGATCTAAACCCCGATCGATGAGACTTCTAAAAACGGTGATGGAGGTGATTCTTCTAATTTCTCGCATCACATAACCGGGAACAGTGTTCTCAACTGCCCAGCAAAACGCTAATGGGTCTTGCCAGACGAGGCGTTCGAGGCTGACAATTACCATACCAGCTACATCTCGCAGGGTGAGCCGACTTCTCAAACTGGCGATCACTTCTTTGCCGATCGTGATGTTGCGAGTTGCGAAAGCACTAGTTAATCGACTCAGATCGCTTTCAATGTCCGGGTAGTTATTTTGTTGTTGCACTGCATCTATCTCCAATGGGTGCCATCTCTTCCCTAAGAGGGAGTTAAGATTTCGTAAAGTATACCCTAAGATAGATTTTTGACAATTGAGAAATAACGGAATTCAATAAATTTTCTTAAATCAAATCTCAAACTGGGACTAGGCAGCAGTTTGGGGATATGGATCGACTTTGCTCAAATGACTAAAACGCCGTGGGAGCATTCATTCAGATCGACTGCACGACTCCAATAGTGATGGTGATTCCTTAAGAATTCGCTCCCCTAATCTCCGATCTCTGAGGAACCAGAGTTCAAATTTTCCCAGAATTGGGAGATTTAGGGAGCTTCTCGGACTTCTGCAAGCGGTCTTTAGCCTCTCAAGGCGTTTTGATTAGCGTTAGATCGGCTTCATCGTCGATTGGCAAACCAGCGCACAAATAGCTTCTCCATCTCAATCCACACAAACATTAGGGAGCTGAAGCCAATGCAAACGCCAAGTTCGTTCAATGAGAGATAGTGAGTGCCAAAGAAGCTCCGCAAGGGGGCGACGTAGATTAACAGCAGTTGCAGGATCGTGGTGACGATAACAGCACCCCAAACATAGGGATTGGTTCGCGGGTCTAGCTCGATCGTCAATTTAGAATTTGATCGAATGGCGATCGCGTGTCCCATTTGAGCAATGCACAAGGTTGTAAATACCATTGTTTTCCAGCGATCGGCATCTAAACCGTTGCCAAAATTTTGAGTGGTGTATTGGTAAGACCCCACCATGAGAATAATGGTCAACACGGCTAAGACAATGCCAATGCGAATCATGTAAGCACCCAACCCGCGAGAAAAAATGTTCTCATCTGGGCGATTGGGAGGACGATTCATCACATTGGGTTCGGCAGGCTCGACGGCTAGCGCGAGGGCAGGCAATCCGTCGGTGACGAGGTTCATCCATAAGATTTGCAGGGGAGACAGAGGCACGCCCCCAATCGGCAACAGTAACGGCGAAGCGGCGATCGTCAACACTTCGCCAATGTTAGAGCCGAGAATGTATTTGATAAAGCGACGAATGTTGGTGTAGACGACTCGACCTTCTTCGGTGGCAGCGACGATCGTGGCGAAGTTGTCATCCAATAAGACCATATCGCTGGCTTCTTTGCTGACATCGGTTCCGGTAATGCCCATTGCGATTCCGATATCAGCTTGCTTTAGAGCAGGAGCGTCATTGACCCCGTCGCCTGTCATCGCCACGACTTTACCTTTGCGCTGGAGCGCTTGCACGATTCGCAGTTTGTGTTCGGGGGCAACACGCGCATAGATGCTCACGCGATCGACGTGCCGTTCTAATTCTGGCAAGTCCATTTTTTCGAGGTCACGTCCAGTAAGCACTTCGTCGCCGGGCTTTGAAATCCCCAAGTTTTCGGCGATCGCTTGGGCAGTGAGTTGGTGATCTCCAGTAATCATCACCGGACGGATTCCAGCCGTGCGGCAACGAGCAACGGCATCCCGAACTTCTGTCCGAGGCGCATCCAGCATATCGACTAAGCCGAGCCAGATTAAATCATTTTCTGCCGAATCTGAACCTTCGGGCGGGACAGTATCTAATGGTTTATAAGCGAACCCCAAAACTCGTAACCCTCTGCCAGCAAGCTGGTTATTGCGCTCTAAAACTTGGCTGCGCTGTTGATCCGTCAACCCTTGAACCCGATCGCCATACTGAATCTTTTGGCATCGTTCTAACACCAACTCTGCCGACCCTTTGGTAAACATCAAGTAAGGCGTTGCCAAAAACCCTGTCTCGGATTGCAGCAAGTTAGCAGCATCTTGAACGATTACGCTCATGCGTTTCCGCTCTGAGGTGAACGGAATCTCAGACACACGCGGCAGTTTGCTGTTCCACTGGTCTTGCTCTAACCCGGCTTTAGCAGCGACGACCAGCAGTGCGCCTTCGGTGGGGTCACCCAAAATCATCCACTGCCCATTCTCTTGCTGCAAAAGTGAATCGTTGCAAAGCGTGCAGGCAAGCAGAAGCGATCGCACTTCTGGATACTCGATCGGGTCAGCAACTTGTCCTTGAATCAAAAATTTGCCCTCAGGCACGTAACCCTCTCCGGTAACGCTGGGCGAAAAGCTAGCGGTGTGAAACGATTGCACCACCATTTTGTTTTGCGTCAATGTTCCGGTTTTGTCAGAACAAATGGTGGTGACAGAACCCAGAGTTTCGACCGCCGGGAGTTTGCGAATCAAAGCATTGCGGCGCACCATGCGCTGAGTACCGATCGCCAACGTCACCGTGATCACCGCAGGCAACCCTTCTGGCACGACGGCGACTGCCATGCTCAACGACACTTGCAGCAATTCTCGAATGGGGGCAAAGCTTCTAGCAGCAATCAGCCCCCCAATCACGACAATGCCTACCAGAATCAGTGCTCCAGTCACCAGCGCCTGACTCAGTTGATCCATCCGCTGCTGCAAAGGAGTTGGTTCACTCTCAACGGCTTGCAGCATGGTGGCGATTTTGCCCAGTTCGGTTCGCATCCCAGTGCCTGTCACTAAGACGGTGCCGCGACCTTGAACGACTTCGGTTCCTTGGTAAACCAGGTTTAAGCGATCGCCGAGCGAAGTCTCTTCTGGCAGATGTAAGTCGGCTTGTTTATTGACAGCACTAGCCTCACCTGTCAGGGCAGATTCTCGAATTTGCAGGTTTGAAGCTTCAAGCAGTCGCCCATCGGCGGCTAACTGGACTCCGGCTTCCACCATCATCACATCGCCCGGAACCAGATATTCTGAATCGATTTCGCGCACTCTGCTATCGCGAAGAATGCGAACCTTGGGAGAGGACAGTTGTTTAAGCGCGGCTAAGGCTTTCTCAGCTCTGCTTTCTTGAATGTAGCCCAATGCCCCGTTGAGGACCACGATCGCCAAAATCGCGATCGTGTCTTTAAAGGGAATATCTCCCGGTTTGCCCACTCCTTGCACTAAATCGAGCAAGTCTAAAACGCCAGATACTAACGCTACGCCAATGAGCAGTAGCAGCATTACATTTTTAAACTGGTCGATTAAGATTTCCCAAGAGCTGCGCCCACCCTCTTCTTCTAATTCGTTTTTTCCAAATTCTTGTAGCCGTTCATCGACTTGCGGTTGAGCCAATCCCGTCTTGAGATCGCTATCTAAAAGGGTGAGCGATCGGGCAGGATCAATGGTGTGCCATGCTGAGTTGAGAGAGGTCAGATTAGGAGCCATAGAATTGAAGAATGAGGGAATGAACGCCTATAGCACTCAATCATAGTGCCTGAATGCTATGTTTAGCACTATTAAATAGTGTAAACTTCTTAACTTAGAGTATAGATCCAATACTCTAAATGCTGAGGGGAAGGATCGCTTTGAGGGCAGGAAGGGATGTAACCATCTCACTGAATTCCCTCTAAAGACAGCTACCGTGGACACACAAATTCTTTGATCGGCGATCGCCGAGATCTTCTCCCTCTAAATTTCCCAAAGTTGAGGGACTTTGAATGGGAACTCAGCGACCAAGACTTGTGTATACACAGTAGCTAAAGACAGAGGGGCAAGAAGTTTATACACCGATTTGATGTGAGATGGTTGATAACCCGTTTATTCCACAAAGGTTAATTGGCAGGCAGGCTGAATTGCAGCAGGTCAGCGCAATCTTAGCGGCTGATGGAGATTTGCTTTTGGCAGGAGTGCCAGGAATTGGACGGCGAACGTTAATTCGGTGGGCAGCCAAACACTCTGGTGCGCGAGTCGTTGAGATTGACTGTTTGAGGGCGACTAGCTGCGATCGCTTCCTGCAACTTTTAGCAGAAGGTTTAGTAGCTGCATTTGACTCTAACGAACAGTCTCTAATTCAGCGTTGGAGCCAAGATCAGCCTGTGGTTTTGGAGTCTTCTTCAAGTGGACGGGCAATGCTAGTTTGGCATTTGTCTTCTGGGAAAGAGTGGTTTTTATTTCAAGCTTTGCTGACATTGCCGCAGAAAATGGCAGAGTGGTTAGCGTGTCGAGTGGTGCTCGTGTTCCAAAATTTTCCGCACATTCGATCGTGGGATCGCACAGGTAAATGGGAACACCATTTGCGCCATGAGGTTCAGCAGCAAAGTCGAGTCAGCTATGCGCTGATTGCCACCGTTGCCGAGCAACAAACTCAGCCTAGTGACTTGAAAGTTGTTTCTCTAGCACCCCTTGCTGACCAGGAGTTGCAGCCTTGGGCTACGGAAGCAATGGCAGCGAAAGGATTGCAGTTTGAACCTGAAAGTCAAGAGCTATTTCTCAAGTATGTGCAGGGTCATTTTGGAGATACGATCGCTCTTGCACGCCGCATCTGGCAGTCTGAACGGGTAAATGAAGCCCTTTCTCATCCTGTAATGATCCAGCCTCATCAGGTTCATCGCAGTGCTCTTGCCTTGGTTGAAGATTTGTCGGTGACGTTTGAATCGCTAATTTTGCTGTTGCCCCATAGCCAAGTGCGGGTGTTAGAAAGTCTTGCGCTTGACCCCACCGATAGTCCCCATGCGCGGGAGTATATTCAAAAGCATCACCTATCGAGGGGCGGTGGGTTGCAGGGAGCGTTAGCCAGTTTGGAGCAAAAAGGACTGGTGTATGGGGCAGAGCATAGTTATCGCATTGCACTGCCGCTCTTGGGGTTTTGGCTTAAATATCGATTGGGCTGATTTGCTCTCGTTGATCGAACAGGACTATGAATTTAGCATCGGGTTCTAAGCGGCGTAGTATCTGACAATAACCTTCAGCATCCGATGCAGTGCGACGACGGGCGACGATGACTCGCTGCATTTTTGGCAGCAGTCGAATGACAGCCCAAGATTCTAGGCGGTCTTTGTAAGGCATAAT
>JBBRMC010000047.1:0-12514 GCA_038231055.1 Leptolyngbyales cyanobacterium | reverse complement strand
GTAGGAACCTGCAATAGCTAGGCAATGGCTCCAACAAAAATCTAAATCGTGCAACGCTGATTGGAAGGGAGCGTAAGCTCTTATGGATTATCATATCTACAAAATCCATAGCAAAAAATCACTGTTATCGATAATTGCAATAGAATTTCTACTATGGTCATGTCCATCTCTAGGAGACCTTTGTTTTGCAGAACGCTACCCTCCACCAACTTAAAGTTTTTGAAGCAGTTGCCCGTCATAGCAGTTTTACCCGTGCTGCCGAGGAACTGTTTCTCACTCAGCCAACTGTCTCAATGCAGGTCAAACAATTATCGAAAACGGTTGGCTTGCCATTATTTGAGCAAGTCGGCAAACGGCTTTATCTAACGCCTGCTGGCAAAGAGTTGTTTGTCACGTGTCGAGATTTGTTTGATCGGATCTCTCAATTTGAGATCGCGATCGCCGATCTCAAAGGTTTAAAGCAAGGCTGTTTGCGAATCGCCGTAGTGACAACTGCAAAATATGTGATTCCGCGCATTTTGGGTCCGTTTTGTCAGCGCTATCCCGGCATTGACATTTCTCTGACAGTCACCAATCACCAATATGTATTGGATAGCCTAAACGACAACCGCGACGATCTCTATATTCTCAGTCAACTGCCCGAAGACTCTGACGCACAAGCGCACCCCTTTATGGAAAACCCATTAGTGGTGTTGGCACCGCGCAATCATCCCCTGGTTAACGAAAAGAATATTCCTCTAAAACGGATTGCTGAAGAGCCGTTCATCATGCGAGAACCGGGTTCTGGCACTCGCAAAACGGTGCAAAAGCTGTTTGATTCTGAAGGATTAGCGATGAGAGTCAAACTCGATCTGGGCAGCAATGAAGCGATCAAACAAGCGATCGCCGGTGGTCTAGGAATTTCAGTGCTCTCTAAACACACCCTAGCCCTAGAAGGAACAAACAATCAATTGGCGATTTTAGATGTGGAAGGCTTTCCGATCGAGTGCCTTTGGTATGTCGTCCATTCATCCGGGAAACAGCTATCGGCGATCGCGCAGGCTTTCTTTGACTACTTGTTAACCGAAGCGAAGCAAGTCTCCGAAGAAACGGCGTTTCAGAGGCTACTGTGAAACTTTAAGGGTTGAATTTTGAGCTTTGAATTGGGTTTCTAAGTAGGGAGGCACCATGATTTGTAGGATAGGTCAGCGATAGCGTAACCCATGCGGATGTTGGGTTTCGTCCCTCAACCCAACCTACATCCATCTCACATTTAATTCCACTTACCCACTTAACTCAAGATTCAACCTTGATCAATCAGGTAGTTTGTATTGCCCGACAATTCGCTTTGCATAGTCTGGAACGTGTTGCTCTAGCTTCTCTGGATAGTTACGTTTGACATACAAATAATTGCGGGTGAAGTGAGAATCGATCGAGAAGCGCGCATATTCTAATCCTTTGGGACCAATTTTCTCAATCACCACGCCCATCAGTTTTGCTGCCCACATAGGCAACGTCACGCCTTTATCGTAAGCAGGAATGCTTTGCTGAACGGCATTTTTACGATCGCCTTGAGACATTACAGGTTGCGTCTCGATCTGGTCTTGCATTAAGTCAAGCATTTCTTGACCGCGATCGTTCCTCACCACAATCCACTGCCAGCCAAAGGGCGCACCCATATAGCCAACCACCAGATCAGAGAGGGAATTTACATAGTCAAAGCAGCTTAGACACGAGGGTGCAAACACATCTTTAAGCTCGTTAGTTTTCAAGCCAAAAAAGGGCACCAGTTCCGTCGAGCCATCTTCGTGCTTAAAATGCACTCGAAAGTCTTGCATAAACTCGTAATAGACGACCGTATCGGGCGATCGACTCGTTGTGTCTAAGAATTTCTGCAATCCGGCGCGGGTGACATTATCGGTGCAGGGAGTGCCCAAGACGTAGAGTTTCTCAAGTCCTAACTGTTTTTCGACGGCTCGCAGGGCTTGAATCTGACAGCCGACTCCGATCGCTAATAATCGCTTCATTCCCGACTGTTCAATTTCTTCCAAAATAGACAGGTTGGGTGAGAGAGTTGGTTTATTAACTCGTGCTGCCAGAATATCTTCAGGCGTGCGGGCAATCACAGGTTTTGGCTGAAAGCGATCGTCCTCACTATTCTGCACACAGACGACTCCTTCGACCATGCCCCGATTGAGCATTTCAATGGCGATCGAACTCACGATGCCCGTCCACTGTGCCCCCGGAATGGGTTCTTTCTTGCGCGCTGCCATCATGTCTTGATGAACACCGAAATACCAATCGTCCTGATTTTCTAAATCACGACTGCGCCCGTGAACGGTTTCTTCTAGCTCGGCGATCTGCTGATGAAGAAACGCACACGCATCTTTGACATAGTGAATATAGTAGGTGTCACACAGCCCACACTCGCTGCACAGTTCCTTAGCGGGGCGACGGCTAGACGATTTGAGGGCTTTTGCCTTTTTGTGAGGGTGCGCCAGAGTCATAGGAGGGCGAATTTTATAAAAGGTCACTACTGATCACAATAGCCTAATGCTGTCGCCTGAAGTGTCTGGTTGCTATCTTGAACAGAGTGACGTTTATCGAGTGCGGCTGATGCAACCTGATGTGAATAAAACCTCTAGCGTTTGGGACTATAAGCCGTGGTGGTGCCAACCCTGGTCAATTTTGCTCACCGGAGTGACGTTAATTAGTGGCAGTTGGGTTGTGTTTAAAACGATTTGGGTGACGGTGCTGGTGGCGATTCCGATTTTGGCGTGGATGGGCTTTTTTCTGTTGGTTTATCCTCGATCGATGGCTGAAAGCGAAATGTTGCCTATGAAAGACGAGAGCGATCGCATCTAAATCTAGGGCGCGGTTGTACGACGATTACGGCACTACTGAATCAAGCGACCTAACTACTCCGTCAGTCGTTCTGCAATTCTGAGTTTTGCCGATCGTGCTCTAGGATTTTCGTTTAACTCGTCTGCTTGAGCGACGATCGGCTTTTTGGTTAGCACTCGCAGCAATGGTGACTCTTTCAAGCGGTGTTTGACAATTCGATCTTCCAAACTGTGAAAGCTGATGATTGCAAGTCTGCCATCGGGTTTAAGCCACTGCGGAGCTTGATTAACAAACGTTTCTAATACAGTCAGTTCTTGATTAACGGCGATGCGAAGTGCCTGAAAGACGCGCGTTGCGGGGTGAATGCGTCCGTAGCGATATTGACGGGGCACTGAATGGGCGATCGTTTCTGCTAATTCTGTCGTCGTTTGTAAGGGTCGGCGCTCTACAATACGTCGTGCAATGCGCCGTGAAAGCCGTTCTTCGCCATAGGTATAGAAAATATTGGCAAGTTTAGTCTCATCCCAATGATTAATGATCTCGGCGGCAGTCAGTGATTGTCCGCGATCCATTCGCATATCTAGCGGCGCTTCGTGACGAAAACTAAAGCCGCGATCGGCAATATCAAATTGAGCAGAACTCACGCCTAAATCTGCCAGAATGCCGTCAAACTTCATCTCACCTGGATTGAACGTGGCAAAATTGCTCTGCTGAAATTGGACTCGATCGCCAAATTCTGCCAATTTTCGGGTGGCTGCCTCGATCGCTTGATCATCCTGATCTAGTGCAGTCACTCGTACTCCCTCTGCTGCCGCTAAGATCAGCGCTGTGTGTCCGCCACCACCAACCGTTGCATCTAAATAGTGACCATCGGAGCGGACTGCCAACCCTTCGATCACCTCTCGATACAGCACCGGAATGTGCAAGAACTCAGGCGCGATCGCCAAATCAGAATCATCCGACACAGAAGTCATAGTTTCAGCCATCCAAACACGTTACCCACTATTAACTCTAAATCCTTCACCTCGTCGGAAACGGGTAATCGCTCGTCAGGCTCCTCAAAGAATGTTGGCTGTTGCCCCAAAGGTGCAGCGTAGCTCTGGAAACGCATAGGCAATTTTTTGGATTTAGCGATCGCATTCACAGTGCTGACAAACTCTTCCTGAAGTTTGCTGTGCTTTCCTTGAGGCATTGGTTTTTGAATCACTTGACCCTTGACATACTCACTAGCAGGCTTTGTCTCTAGTCGGTTGAGAAATTCTTCTAGAGTCAGCGTTTTTCGGAGCGTCTGTACCATCTACGTTTACCGTCGAGCTTGCCCATTTCTCGATGTTAGAGGCATCGATCGAGTCTAACATCGACTCATCTCTATTGATTTGCTGCGAAAACTTCATTGTCAGCTAAATCTATTCCAGTCAACGTTTACAGCCAGCAATCTCTATAATTAAAAAGGCGCAACAACCGCGAGAAACGATATACATTCAGCTAACTAAACGCTTTCAACTCAACTGCTGCCAGTCATCTATGATTATTCGAGACTGAAGTAGGGCTATTTCAAAATCTGCAAGAGAGGCTGAACATTTATGGCAATGCTTGAAACCAAAACCGAACCCATGGTTCTCAACATGGGTCCGCACCATCCTTCAATGCACGGAGTGATGCGATTGATCGTCACCCTTGACGGGGAGAACGTAATTGATTGCGAACCTGTGATCGGCTACCTGCATCGAGGCATGGAAAAAATTGCCGAAAACCGCACCAACATCATGTATGTGCCCTACGTGAGCCGGTGGGACTACGCCGCAGGAATGTTTAACGAAGCGGTAACGGTCAACGCTCCCGAAAAACTGGCAGGAATCGCAGTGCCTAAACGCGCGAGTTACATTCGCGTCATCATGTTAGAGCTAAACCGCATCGCCAACCATCTGCTATGGCTTGGTCCATTCATGGCAGACGTAGGTGCCCAAACTCCCTTCTTCTACATCTTCCGCGAACGCGAACTGATCTATGACCTGTGGGAAGCGGCTTGTGGCTATCGCATGGTTAACCACAACTACTTCCGCATTGGTGGCGTTGCGGCTGACCTGCCTTATGGTTGGGTTGATAAGTGCGAAGACTTCTGTGATTATTTCATGCCCAAAGTGGATGAATATGAGCGGCTGATCACCGACAACCCGATCTTCCGCAAGCGGGTTGAGGCAATTGGCACCATTACGCGCGATCAAGCGATTAACTGGGGGCTTTCGGGTCCCATGTTGCGCGCATCAGGCGTTAATTGGGACTTGCGAAAAGTAGACCACTACGAATGCTACGACGATTTTGACTGGGATGTGCACTGGGAGACAGCAGGAGACTGCTTTGCCCGCTATATTGTGCGAATTCGGGAGATGCGTGAGTCGGTCAAGATTATCAGACAAGCGATCGCTGCCTTACCGGGCGGTCCGTTTGAGAATTTAGAAGCTAAACGCATGGCAGGAGGACCAAAATCTGAGTGGAATAGCTTTGATTATCAGTTCATTGGCAAGAAAATTGCGCCGACGTTCAAGATTCCCAAAGGCGAACACTACGTTAGAGTTGAGAGCGGCAAGGGTGAGTTAGGCATCTTCATCATGGGAGACGATAATCCCTTCCCCTGGCGTTGGAAGATTCGGGCGGCTGACTTTAACAACGTGCAAATTTTGCCCCACTTGCTAAGGGGCATGAAAGTCGCAGATGTCGTGACCATCTTAGGAAGCATCGACATCATCATGGGGTCGGTCGATCGCTAATCTAAAGTTCAGTTTCAGAGGAGGGATAGGCTTCGGCTCATCCCTCTTTTTTGTCTCAAATTGTTAGCCATATAACGGTTGAGAAACTAAGAGCTAGGCACTATAAAAGGGTGAAAAAATGTCTCAACTCGAGGAATAAAATAGTCGAGTTTGTAATAGTTCTCAGTAACATTAAGGGCTACTTTAACGATGGATTTTGTCAAAATCAGGGGAATCACTGATCTTCTCTAGCTGCTTTTCAGCATGGGGCACAAATTTACTATCGATCCCCAGATGTTGTGCTTCCAAAGATTTTTTTAAGGGTGACTACGCAACCCCGGATAGAACAAACTTCTCAAAATTTATGCAGTTTTACGGTAGTATGAGGTTTCAATCAAGGTTGCTGCACTAAAACTACTTTTTGTCCGTCAAGGCAGCGTAGGTTTGAACTATCAAAGACTGTCTAAATTTTCAAGCTTTCAATCTAATGTTTTGAATGACAACCTATCAATGTTAGGAAAAGGCAACATAACTCACTTGCGTGAGATGAAGAGCATTAGTGCAAACGTATGTTTCTTAATTAAGTCAACCTACTTCTGCCAAAAAATAGCGACGTAGGATGGACTTTTTGAGCCTTTGATGTTGCGTGATTGCGTAAGTTTTGCTCGTGTAAACTCTTCTTGGAGATTTCTAAGGTAAGGGTGCGATCGCTGTGCAAAACTCTATCACTAACTAAGCAGATGTTCCGTTTGAAATTTTGAGCGCGTAAGGGTTGACAACTCCAAAATTAACCGCTATTACTAGGGAGAAGCTAAGACAGCGACACCACACGTAGCGTCTAGTTCGGCAGAGCGCCCTTAATGCTCACCTAAAGTTTTTACGCTCCTCAACCCCATAATCCCCAATACTTGAACCATGAATTATCAAGAGCAACTGACTCCTTGGGCTGTTTATCAAACTCTTCCTGATCTTCAGCGTCAACTGGTGATCCGATTTCGTCGTCGTACCGATGCCGATTGCTATTTGAAAGTTTTGAAGCAAACTCGCCCTACCACTGAGTTTGTGATTGCATTTGAAACCACCAAAAAAGAAGTAGTGCCCGCGACGATCGCTTAATCTTGACCACCGTGCGGAGTGTGGTGATAGAGGGTAGGGAAACGATGACATGACCTACCTCTACCCTTTTGAAGAGTGACTCGATTGACCATCAACCCAGCTATCTAGTGTGAGCGACTTACCCGGTCAAACATCGGTCTTATCTGATTTGATTACTCAGCATATTCTTCACAGTTCCGAGTGTCGGATTTCATTTGCTGAGTATATGGAGATGGCGCTTTACCATCCGCAGTATGGCTACTATGCTGCAAATAACGGAAAAATTGGGGCGCAAGGTGATTTTGTTACCTCGCCCCATTTGGCTAAAGATTTTGGTGAGCTATTGGCGGCTCAGTTTGCAGAAATGTGGCAAATTTTGGGTCAGCCTCAGCCATTTACCTTAATTGAAATCGGCGCAGGACAAGGGCTTTTAGCCGTAGACGTGTTGGGTGGTTTGCAACGTCATCATCCTGATTGTTTTGCCTGTCTAAACTATGTAATTGTGGAGAAAGCTGCCGCTTTAATAGCAGAGCAGCAGCAGCGGTTACAGTCGTGGCAATCAGAGATACCCATCGAATGGCGATCGCTAGACACCATTGAGGTTGACTCTATCACCGGGTGCATTTTCTCAAATGAATTGGTTGATGCGTTTCCAGTGCATCTAGTGACCCTGACAAACCGCAAGCTCCAGGAGATTTACGTCACTGCAAAGCCTGATGGATTTGTAGAGGTGATTGATGAACCATCGACTCCTAGGCTGATTGACTATTTTGACCTCAACGGAATTGATATAGTCTCGCCTGAATACTTAGATGGCTACCGGACTGAGGTTAACTTAGCCGCATTAGATTGGCTGAGGTTGGTCTGCGATCGCATTCATCGTGGGTATCTTTTAACGATCGATTATGGCTACACTGCGGCTCGTTATTACAATCCCCGACGATCACAGGGAACGTTGCAGTGTTACTACCAACACAGTCATCACAATGACCCCTATATTCATGTTGCTCAGCAAGATATTACGGCTCATGTTGACTTCACCGCATTAGAGCGACAGGGCGAGCGCCACGGCTTAAAAACATTAGGGTTTACGCAGCAAGGTTTGTTTTTGATGGCGTTGGGGTTAGGCGATCGTCTGGCTGCACTCAGCCAAATTGACGCTAAAAACACTCAAGATATTCACAACGCCATTATGCGTCGAGATGCCCTGCATCAATTGATGAACCCGATGGGACTCGGAAACCTTGGCGTTTTGGTGCAAAGCAAGGGCTTGACCCACGCAGAAAACGGGCAGCTTTTGAAAGGATTAAGGCAGGGTTAAATCGATCAAAAAACGGAATGTAGCAGATTGATCGATTACTACATTCCGCTATGACTGAGCCGTTATGACTAAATTAGTCGCCCGATGCGACTGTCCGTCTAGAACTCATCACCTCTAGCCGAACTGGAGCAATGCCACTTTGGATGACTCCTAAAATACGGGCAGCGCCTGCTGAGAGATCGATCACGCGATCGCCCGAATAGGGTCCACGATCGTTGATTCGCACAATCACCGAGCGCCCGTTATCTAGGTTCGTAACTTGCACTTGCGTCCCAAACGGGAGAGACCGATGAGCCGCCGTCAGCGCATTTTGATTGAAGATTTCACCGCTCGCACTAGCGTTTCCATCAAACCCAGGACCATACCAAGAAGCCCATCCGTTTAAACGGAATTTAATTGGACCTAGAGCGATTTGTTGACCGTTATTGGGTTTGTTGGGCACTTCCTTAAGTGGAGCGGCATCTCCCATCAGACGGCGTAGGCGATTGGTGACTTGCAGTGCGTCTTGCTCAGGACTTTTGGTCGTGTCGGGTAGAATTGTGGCGGCATCAACTGCCACGATCATCGTCTTGTTGGCTTCGATGATGTAGCGATCGCCCGTTCCGTTGGGGGCTTGCTTCCATTTCACCAGGATGCCTTTTGCATCTACACCTTGACGGTGGAGTTGATTGAGTTTGGCAGCGATCGCGGTAGCTCTCGTGACCGGATCGCGCTGCGAATCTTGGGTAGAATTCTGACGCTGCTCTAAAGATTGGGCTGCTGCGCTCACAGCACCAGACTTGAGCCTAGCGATTTGAGGCGATTCATCAGTCTGCGTCGCTCCCATTTTGACCCCACCAGAGGAGGCGGACTGTGAACCAATGAACGTTAAAACCGGGATGTTACGAACATAGAGCGTTGCAGCTTTGCGTCCTGCGTGCTCATGGGTTTGGATCTTGGCGATCGTGTCCTCTGCGGACTGGGTTTGGCTCTGTTGCTCACCAACCTTGACAACATCACCTATCGGCGAGTGAGGCGGTGAGGAAGCGGGTTGCTCCACTTCAGAGGGCTGGCTTACTGCGGGGGATGCCTCAGCATTGCTGTTGGCACCCAGACCTAGTGAGGTCGTCATCAACAGGGTAGCAGTAAGACCGCTAATGAGTGTTTGATTCATATCTCCATGTGTGAAGGACATTTGACTCATCGAGCCTGAGTTTGTGTGAGCGTGTTGCAGTAGTTGCAAGGATGCTATTGATAAACTCGTACTCGTTCCGTTTTCACTCCTGGTTACAGAACTGCAACAGACTACCACGAAGTTTTTGCCCAGGGGATCAGGGTGCTATCGGTATGCAAAGAAACTTCATAATAACTTTACAGTACTTAGTTGACTGCATAACGTTGTAGAGAAGCCGTTTCCAAATTCTTTTAAGACTTGTCCCACTGAGGAACTTCATGAAAACTTTACACTAGCTTCATGGTAGTTGTGGAGTATGCTGAGGTCTTATGTCTGCACAAGTCAACGAAATTAGTGACCTTGCGTTAGTCAAGCGTGCAGCGCTCAGCATTTGCAACAGGCTACAGAGGCGGTTAATTCATGGATTATCGAGAGGCGGGGGTTGATGTTGAAGCAGGGCGAGAATTTGTCGATCGCATCAGCAGTCTGGTTAAGCGAACCTACCGCCCTGAAGTGATGGGTGGCATTGGCGGCTTTAGTGGCTTGTTTCAACTCCCCACAGGCTATCAAGAACCTGTATTGGTGTCCGGCACTGACGGCGTAGGCACAAAACTAAAGCTCGCCCACACGCTCGATCGCCATGACACAGTTGGGATTGATCTCGTTGCCATGTGTGTGAATGATGTGCTGACCTGCGGAGCAGAACCCCTCTTCTTTCTCGATTATTTGGCGACAGGACATTTGCAACCCGAACAACTGGCAGAGGTTGTGTCAGGAATTGTGCAGGGCTGTGAATTAGCTGGCTGTGCGCTGCTGGGCGGTGAGACGGCTGAGATGCCAGGGTTTTATCAAGCAGACGAATACGATTTAGCAGGGTTCTGCGTTGGCATTGTTGAGAAAAGCTTAGTTCTAGATGGCTCTCATGTGCAGGTTGGAGATATCGCGATCGGACTTCCTAGCTCTGGGGTGCATAGCAATGGCTTTAGTTTGGTTCGCAAGATTGTGAGCGATCGAGGATTTAACTGGAGCACTCAGCCCGACCTTCTAGCCGGAAAAAGTTTGGGCGAAGTTCTGCTTACGCCGACTCAAATTTATGTCAAGCCGATTCTTGCTGCCCTCAAAGCTAGCATTCCGATTCACAGCATGGCGCATATTACCGGGGGCGGATTGCCAGAAAACTTGCCTCGCTGCTTGCAAAAAAATCAGACCGTTGAGATGAATTCTGATAGCTGGGATGTTTTGCCGATCTTTCAGTGGTTAGCAGGCGAGGGAAATGTTAGCCCAACAGATATGTTAAATACCTTTAATATGGGAATTGGATTTGTGGTGATTGTGCCGCCCGATCGAGTCAGTCAAACCCTCGATTTTTTTGCTGCTCATTCTATTAAGGCAACCGCGATCGGAACGGTCATTTCCGGTTCGGGTCAATTAGTGGGTTTACCTGAATAAAGTTGTGACCAAAACCCGCAAACAATTCGGTCAACACTGGCTCCGCAGCGAGAAAGCCCTGGGGAAGATTGTCAGTTCGGCTGAGTTATCAAAGCACGATCGAGTTCTAGAAATTGGTCCCGGTACTGGGGTTTTGACCCGACAATTATTGTCTCAATCTGAAGCCGTTGTCGCGATTGAAATAGATCGGGACTTATGTGCGCTTTTAGCCAAAAAATTAGGTCAAATCGAGAATTTTTTGCTGCTACAGGGAGACTTTCTCTCGATCGATCTTGATGAACTTCTCACACCCGCTCCCGCATTTCAGAATCCTAATAAAGTCGTCGCAAATATTCCCTACAACATCACCGGACCGATTTTAGAGAAATTGCTGGGCACGATCGGGCACCCAAATCCCAAACCCTTTGACTCGATCGTGCTGCTCGTACAAAAGGAAGTGGCGTTGCGGCTGTGTGCAAATCCAAAATCGACTCATTTTGGAGCCTTATCGGTGCGAGTTCAGTATTTGGCGGAGTGTCAGTTTATTTGCGACGTTCCTGCTAAAGCCTTTCAGCCTCCTCCAAAAGTAGACTCTGCGGTGATTCGCTTGCGTCCTCATGCCATCGAAAATCCGGCTCACAATCCGCGTCAAATGCAGACCTTGATTCGCCTTGGATTCTCTAGCAAGCGTAAAATGCTGCGAAACAATTTGAAGAGTTTGATCGAAGGCGATCGACTGACTCAGATTCTGGAACAATTAAAGGTCAATCCTCAAGCTCGTGCCGAAGATCTCAGCGTCGCCAACTGGGTTGATCTCAGCAACACTGTAGACGTGGGAGAGGTCGCTCTTGATACCCAACTTCTGATTCCAGAATCCTAATTTTTATGCGTTCCTACTCTCTGATCGCACCTGCGAAGATCAATTTATATCTGCAAATTGTGGGCGATCGCGCCGATGGCTTTCACGAATTGGTGATGGTGCTGCAAGCTATTGAGTTAGCAGATGTAGTGACAGTGCGCTCGATCGGAACCGACGCAATTCGGGTGTGGTGCGATAACCCTGAAGTGCCGCAAGACCAAACAAATTTGGCATACAAAGCGGCTGACTTAATGGTGAGAGAGTTTCCAGACTATTTTGCAAAATTTGGTGGAGTCGAGATTCAGATTCAAAAGCGCATCCCGATGGGTGCGGGGTTAGCAGGAGGCTCTAGCAATGCGGCGGCGGTGCTGGTTGGTCTAGACTTGATGTGGAACCTCGGACTCACTCACTCGGAGCTGCAAGAATTGGGCGCGACCTTAGGATCTGACATTCCGTTTTGCATCTCAGGCGGCACTTCGTTAGCGACTGGACGCGGAGAACAACTGGATGGTTTGCCTGATCTCCACAATATATATGTGGTGCTAGCTAAGTATCGCGATTTACCTGTTTCAACGCCCTGGGCATACAAAACCTATCGAGAGCAGTTTGGTGAAACGTATCCCAAAAGTGCCCATGATATAGACGTGCGAAAGCATCAATCTAGGGGCATGATGGCAGCGATCGCTCAACAAAATCTGGCTCAAATCGGTCAATTGCTCCACAACGACCTAGAGCGCGTCGTCTTGCCTGCCTATCCTCAAGTGCAGCAACTCCGCGATCGCTTTCAAAGTTTAGGCGTTCTCGGTACGATGATGTCGGGTTCTGGCTCGACGGTGTTTGGGTTGGTTGAGTCTCATGCTCAGGCTGAGTTGGTTAAAGATCAGATGAAAGCGGCGATCGCTGATCCCAACCTAGACCTCTGGGTGACAAGATTTTGTGCGTCTGGTGTTCGGTTAGCGACTCAGTGATTTTGATTAGAAAACCCACGACATTCTCTTTAATTCATCATGACAGAATCTTCTAAACCCACGACTCAGCCTGTGATGCCTAGCCCTTTACAATGCGTTTTAGGATCACTCGTTGCAGGG
>JBBRMC010000046.1:0-12793 GCA_038231055.1 Leptolyngbyales cyanobacterium | reverse complement strand
TAGAAAGTGGATGCCTCAAATTATAGAAGATAGGGCACGATCGAGACGCTGTATGAGAATGAACTCTAAATCTCTCAAGACAATTGAGAATAGAATAACTCTGCACTTAGGCAGATATTGAGTCTGACTTAAGCTAGAGGTTAATGATATAAGAGTGTGAACTATGCTCAGAAAACTCTTTATAGACTTCTCTCTAGACAGATAGAACCTCTCAGATAAATCTCGTAAAATCCTTTAGATATAGGGAAACAGGGGATCAATTCCTCCCTTCAAGGGTAGCAATTAGGAACTTAAGTACCTTCTGACTCCCATACTTTGACAGAACTTTGTATTGCAGAAAAGCAGTGAGCAACCCGGTCATTGCGCAAACAAACTTGGCAAAATTTATCACTCTAATTTACTTCTAGGAGCTTCTCATGTCTGAATGCAATGGTGTCATGATGCAATACTTTCACTGGTACATTCCCAGTGATGGCAGTTTTTGGAATCAGCTTGCAGAAAATGCTGAAGAGTTATCTAAAGCCGGAATCACTTCCCTGTGGCTTCCCCCAGCTTATAAAGGCACGGGCGGTGGGTTTGATGTCGGCTATGGAATTTATGATCTCTTTGATTTAGGCGAATTTGATCAAAAGGGTTCTGTCCGCACCAAGTATGGAACGAAAGACGAATACTTAAAAGCGATTAAAGCCACTCAAAATGCAGGCATGAGTGTGTATGCCGATCTCGTGTTTAATCACAAGATGGGTGCAGATGCGGAAGAAGAAACCGAAGCAACGCCCTTTGATCCTGAAAACCGATATGCGGTCGTCGGTGACTATCAGCCCATCAAAGCCTGGACGCACTTCACCTTTCCAGGTCGCGATGGCAAATACTCTACTATGCAGTGGCATTGGTGGCACTTTGATGCGATCGACTACAATGCTTTTCAACAAGACGAACACGCCGTTTTCCTGCTTGAAGGTAAGCACTTTGATGACGAAGTTGATCAGGAAAAAGGCAACTTTGACTATTTGATGGGCTGCGATTTAGACATGGAGCATCCCGAAGTTAGAGGAGAACTCAAACATTGGGGTGAGTGGTATGTAGACACCACTGGCGTAGATGGCTTTCGATTTGATGCGGTCAAACACGTCTCAGCAGAATTCTTTCAAGATTGGCTCGATCATGTTCGCAGCTATGTCAAAAAAGAGCTATTTGCCGTTGGCGAATACTGGTCTTATGAGACTGACGCTTTGCATCACTTTATCGAAGTCACTCAGGGCAAAATAGCTCTCTTTGATGCGCCGCTTCACTACAACTTCCACGCTGCTAGTGTTGGTGGAGACGGTTATGACATGCGCCAGATTTTAGACAACACTTTGGTTCAGCAACAGCCTTGTCTTGCGGTTACTCTCGTTGAGAACCATGACTCTCAGCCGTTGCAGTCTCTAGAATCGATCGTTGAATCTTGGTTTAAGCCCCTTGCTTATGCACTGATCTTGCTGCGCTGCGAGGGATATCCCTGCATTTTCTATGGAGATTACTACGGCGCTCACTACAAAGATCATGGGAAAGACGGCAACGAGTATGAAATTTGGATGGATAGCCATCGCTGGTTGATTGACAAGTTTCTATTCGCTCGTCAGACCTATGGGTATGGTGAGCAATACAATTATTTTGACCACCCCAACACGATCGGGTGGACGCGCTTAGGCGATGCAGAGCATCCCGGTGGCATGGCGGTGGTGATGAGCAATGGCTCTGAGGGCAGCAAGTGGATGGAAGTCGGACAACCCGATCTCACTTATATTGATCTCACCGAGCACATCAGCGACCCGATCGTCACCAATGCTGACGGCTGGGCTGATTTTCGATGCAATGGTGGCTCAGTCTCAGTATGGGTTCCCCAGAAATCCTAACCTTGACTGGGCTATCAATCTCTCTAGCATTACTTAATAGAAAACTCCTCCTCGTCGCTTAGGCTGAACGGGGAGCTTTTCGTAGCCCTGAAGCGTGACTGCTCAATGAGCAAGCAAGCTCCGAACCTCCAGGCTGGTTTACAGACAGCCCCAAACGCTTAATCATCATCGACCCATTCACATCAGCATCCTCGTCTGCGAGTAGACCCTGTGCCTTTCGTGCTTTTCGATCGCAGCGATGCTCTGACTCTAGAAAACCTATCTCGAACGTTCTGAATGTCCTGACAGTCCCACTTTTCACCTTCAGAGGTGACAGCGATGTCTCTGCGTCCGAAGTCCACGCCCATCACGTTGCTCGATTGGGTTGGCTCTGGGGCTTCATCCTCGAATAGCCGCCAGCCCGCGAGACTGAGCGAGTTAAAATCAGGTCAATCAACTGCCCAAACCGACTGTAGAATAGCCACACCCCG
The DNA here is from genome assembly GCA_038231055.1 of Leptolyngbyales cyanobacterium. GTDB lineage: Bacteria > Cyanobacteriota > Cyanobacteriia > Leptolyngbyales > Leptolyngbyaceae > Phormidesmis_A. The sequence continues at coordinate 10,425 of JBBRMC010000046.1, read as the reverse complement.
ACCTGTGCATCGCTGAATTCATGGCTAGAAAACCCCCAGCTCTCTCCTGGCTTCAGGTCTTCCAGAAACCTCGCTCTGAGGATGCAGACCGACCAGTGCCTCCCCATTCGTCGCGAGATGATCTATTAGACTCTGAGATAAAGGTCACGCATGAAGACGTTGACCCAGCCACCGCACCCCAAAAGCGACAGACGGCAAATCGCTGGGCTAACCTCCCTAGAGCCGCCGCTCAAAAACTTTCATCGGGCACGAAAGGCACCCTGCAAACATTAAGCCCGATCGCAGCTGCTTGGAGATGGCAGCTCATCTGGTTAGGGATTCTTACCGCGGCAGGTGGAACGGCTGTTGGCGCGTTTATCTGGCTGTCAAAAGTTCCCCCAGCGGTTGACTGTCAGCAAATTTCTAGCTGGTCGGCTGAATCTGAACGGCTGTTTTGTGCCCAACAAAGTGCAGCCTCAGGGAAGCCAGAGCAGATTTTAGAGGCGATTAAGCTGGTCAAGAACTGGACACCGGAACATCCTCTCTATGGTCAGGCGCAGGGACTGATGCAAGACTGGTCGAATGCGCTGCTGATGATTGCGCGCGATCGCGTTGCTCAAAAAGACTTAAAAGGCGGCATTGCCCTCGCTAATCAAATTCCTACATCGAGCGCAATTTATAAAGATGCTCAAGTTGCCGTTAAAGGCTGGCGAGAAGAGTTCAACAAAGGGCAAGTTCTCTACGACAAGATTCTCATCGCCCTCAAAAAACAAAACTGGAATTTGGCATCCGAGCATATTGCTTCATTGAGTCTGATCAACGATCCCTCTTGGCAAGACCGCCTTATCGAAGTTCGCCAACGCGCCACTAATGAGAAAGTCGCGTGGCAGTATCTCAAAGATGCTCGAAATTTTGCCAAATCGACCTCGCCTGAGCAATGGGGACGAGCGATCGCGCTCACTGACCCCATCAACCGCAAAACGTTTGTTTGGGCGCAAGCAAACGTCGAGGTGCTGAAGTGGCGCAATACCCTATTTAAGCTAGCAGTAGCTCGGTTAGGCAAACAGGATCTCGTTGGGGCAAGCACTTTAATCAGTTCGATTCCTGCCAGTGTCAAACTTACCTCCGATAATCAGGACTTAATTCGTTTAATTCGGGCAAAAGAAATCGCTGCTGATACCGATTATCGTCAACCGCCTTTAGAACGTCTTGCACCTCTGTGGCTGGCGACTCAGCTTTTGCGGCAGATCAATACCCAAAGTCCGTTTTATGCTCAAGCAAAAGCGCTGTTGCCTCGATTAGATTTGCAAGCACAAGACCTGGTGCAGCTTAACGTCGCTAGCACGTTGGCAAATGTTCGACAGCTTTCGACTTTGAAATTGGCGATCGACCAAGCCAAACAGATTTCACCCAAGCGTCCGGGTCGTCTCCATGCTCAAACGCTGCTTGCCCAGTGGCAAAAAGAAGCCCAATGGATGGAAGATCGCCCGATACTGCGGCAGGCTCAACAGTTGGCAAAAGCGGACAAACTTGATCCTCTACGATCGGCGGTGGCATTAGCCAGTTTGATCAAACCCAAACGGGCACTATCCCAAGAAGCGCAAGCAGACATTGTGAACTGGACGGTGCAGATTCAGACGATCGAAGACAAGCCGATTTTAGATGAAGCCAAATCGATCGCCGCCTCTGGTAAATTGGGGCAGGCAATTCAAATAGCGTCGAGAGTGCAATCAGGACGTGCGCTCTATGGAGATGCTCGATCGCTGATCGGAGAGTGGGTCTATCAGATTCAGATTGTCGAAGATCGTCCGATTCTCAACCGAGCGAGTGGTTTAGCAAATGGAGGTTATTTAACGAGAGCGATCGACCTGGCATCTCAGATTTCACCGAGGCGTGCCCTTTATGGAGAAGCTCAAGGTGCGATTTCACGCTGGTCGGTTGAGCGTGCCCAGATTTGGAGAGCGCGAGATCAGGAAGCAGCTAGTCAGTCTAGTGATTCAGGATCAGTGTCTACTCAACAGCCAGAGCCTTCAGATCCGACTCCGCAGTAGTTGTGGGAGGATGGAAAGCATGACAGCCCAGTAGAGGAGTTCGTCTGTGTCGCTCGATCGTTCGGCAAGTCGCTTGTTGCAGCTTATTTTAATTGAGTCAGATCCCGTTTTGCGGTTGGGGCTGCTGACGGGGTTGAGTCGATTTGCTGATCTGCAAGTGGTCGTCGAAGCCGAAACTGGCGCATCGGCATTGAGAACCCTGGCAGATCGGATGAGAAGCAGTGCCTCTATTGATGTCATTCTTCTAGATTTAGAAAACGCTGGATCTTCTCAGTCGCGCTTGGATCTGGATCTGCCTCGGCAACTCAAAACTCAATATCCCAATTTGCCCATTTTGCTGATCGGGTCGCTGCCCGATGAGAGAGTGATTGAAGCAGTCCAAATCGGCATTGAAGGATATTGCGCGAGAGGAAGCTCGATCGCGGATCTGGCAACTGCAATTCGGCAAGTCGCAGCAGGTCAACCTTATTGGAATGTAGAACGATTACAACGTTTGACGATCGCCCCCATTCCCGAACGCTCTTTTAGTCCGTTGAGAGGAGCGCGTCAGGCTCTACGATCGTCCAGTCTTCAACAAATCGAAGCTGCCCTGAGCGACCTCGAAGCCCAACTGAGATCACCGGGACTGTCATTGCTCGATAGAGCCATTCTCACTGGGCAACGTAGAGAACTCAAAGCCGCTCGATGGGTGGTGAAGCGCATCCTTGCTAGCTCAGATTCAGTGCCAGAACCTGTCGGAATTTTGCCTCCCTTGAGCGACCCGCAGCGATCGCTTTCGCCTAGTTCTCAACTCGTGCCTGAGCAGCCCTTAGAGATGACCGCTAAAACTCTTCAGACAATCTTGTTGGATGGCATTTCTGCCAAGCTGCAATCGAGCTTAGAAAACCTGACCAATTCGCCGTTAGAGATTGATATTTTTCGAGTAGGGCGAAAGCGAGAACTTTTTTACATTGTTTTGCGGCAGATTGAGGCGAGTTTAGAAGAGTTGCGGTTTTCTCAGGTTCAACCCCACCAGCTTGTTGAAAAACAGTCTGAGATCTTGCGAGACTTATGGCAAGCAATCACCCTAGATTTTTTTGGCAGATATTACACCTTGCGCCTCAAAAACCAAGAAATTGAAGTCGTAACCGCATTACTGCGAGACGAGAAAACGGTGCAGACCGAGATTTTAGACAAGATTCCTGCGGTGATAGAGTTGTATTCTCACCTGCTATTTCAGACCGCATTAACGATCGACAATACCGATTATCTGCTCGGCTCGCCTGACGCGATCGCGCGTGCTACCGATCTGTTAGAAAATCTCACCATTCAGCTTGCAAACGCAGTTGTGCAGCCGTTGCTTAATCGCTTTTCAGACTTAGAAGCCATCAAGCAAGGATTTTACGATCGTCGCCTCCTCTCCACCCGCGACATTGAGCGCTTTCGCAATGATCTATCCTGGAGATATCGCGTCGCTCGTTACGTGTCTGAGCCGACGGCTATTTTTGAAAGTCGATATTCATTAGTTGTGTTCACTCCTCAAGGCATTGTGCAAACTTTGATCTATGCTCCACGCCGCAATGAGCTTGAGCAACTTGCAGGTGTACGATTAGCTGTGACTTTGGCATTAGAAACGCGAGATGCGATTTCGCCCCGACTGAGATCGGCGATCGCGCTGATCGGCAGTGGAACCATCTACTTGCTCACAGAGGTGATCGGGAGAGGATTAGGGCTGATCGGTCGCGGAATTATCAAAGGAATAGGGAATGCTTGGCAAGATAGCAGAAGGTAACTCAAAGCTTTGAGTTTTGAATTGAGAAAATGTCTGTAGAATGCACATTAGACCTTTGCATTATTAAAGAAGATATCCTTAATATTGGGCAATATTAGGCTACTTCTACAAAACGAGTCACCTGTTAATTTCTAATTAAGCTCAATGGGAGCACATTTATGATTGAGTCTCTACTTGGGGCATTCACACTGATTATCCTGGGATACATGATTGGTTCGGTTAGAATCATCGACCAGGGTGACGAAGCCCTCGTGCAGCGATTAGGGCAGTATAAACGCACCTTAAAGCCAGGGCTAAATTTTGTGATCCCGTTTATGGATACGGTTTTGATCGAAACCGTTCGAGAGCAGCTTTTAGATATTGACCCCCAACCAGCGCTGACCAAAGATAATGTTCCGATCGAGATTGATGCCATCATTTTTTGGCGAATCGTAGAACTCAAACAAGCCTATTATGCGGTCGAAGATCTAGAAGAAGCGCTGAAGCAAATGGTCATCACTAGTCTGCGAGGTGAAATTGGTCGTCTGACCCTTGAGGAAGCCGTTTCATCCACTAACCGCATCAATACTGAGCTTCGCAAGCCTCTAGACGAAGCAGCACGCAAATGGGGAATTGAAGTCATTCGGGTCGAGGTGCAGGCGATCAATTTGTCATCGGCGTTAAGAGATTCTCTAGAGCGAGAGCAGATTGCCAAGAGTGAAAAGAAGGCAGCGCTTTCGAGAACAGAGGCAACGGTGCAGTCGATCGAAGAACTTTCTAGAGCGTTGCAGGCTCAACCAAATGCTCAAGAAGTATTGCGCTATCTGGTCGCTAAAGATTATGTCAATGCCAATTTAGAGATTGGCAAGAGCGATAACTCCAAAATCGTCTTTATGCATCCTGGAGCCTTAACTGAAGCCGTCACCGATTTGATGAGACCTGATCAATTTGACCAAGAAGTAGGTGGCTCTTCAGACGGAAACAGCACAAATTAAGATCGCCAAATAGCATCAGCAACGCGGCAGACATCGTGCATCTCTGAGACATCATGAACGCGCAAAATATCAGTGCCTCCAGCGATCGCGCCCACACAGGCTGCCGCCGTTCCCCACACTCTTTTTTGAGGGTCTGGCTGACTGAGAATGTTACCAATAAAGCTCTTGCGAGACACGCCTACTAAAATCGGACACCCTAAAACTTTTAATGCAGGAAGCTGGCGCAGAATGTCTAAGTTCTGCGCTTGTTTTTTGGCGAACCCGATGCCAGGGTCGATGATGATTTGGCGGCGATCGACACCCGCCGCGATCGCCGCTCGAATTTGCGTCTCTAAGAATTCGATAATCTCACGCATCAAGTCTTGATAATCGGTGAGAGTCTGCATCGTTTTGGGCGTGCCCCGGATGTGCATCAACGCGATCGGTGCCCCCAACTTTGCGACTATGGGAAACATCTCTGCATCAAACGTCCCGCCAGAGATGTCGTTAATCAAGTCGGCACCTGCGGCGATCGCAGCGCTTGCCACGGCTGCCCGCGTGGTGTCGATCGAAATCGGCACCTGCGAAAATTCTGAGTTTTGTCGTAGCGCTTGAATAACGGGAATGACGCGATCGAGTTCTTGTGCGAGGGTCACTTCTTCGGCATTGGGTCGAGTCGATTGTCCACCGATGTCTAGAATATCGGCTCCACTCGTAACCATTTTGCGCGCTTGATTGAGGGCAGATTCTAAACTGTTAAACTGTCCACCGTCGCTAAAGCTGTCAGGTGTGACATTCAACACTCCCATCAAATAGGTTTGTTGCCCCCATTGAAAGGTGCGATCGCGCAGAGTCCAATTCATTAAGTTTTTGAGACAAGAGAACGGCTCACCTAATCTACTTCATTCTATCTTCACAAGTGGCGATTTTATTTCATCAACAATTTATGTATTTCTACAGTGAATCTCAGAGAATTCAACTAGATCTAGCGTTAAACTGCCCGATCGGAATCACCTACACGGCGATCAAAGTCCCGGAGCTAGAAGCCGTCGCTGGAACGGTGGCGATCGGGCTGTTGAGTTCGCTGCTGTTAAAACGACGCGATCGGGCAACCTCCGCCCTCAAGTAGTGTTTTAGATCTGAAGTTGAGGACTATAGGATCATGGCTCGTAGCGATCCTACAGTCCCATCAATATCGTGCTAGACGATGTGGCTCAAGAAATCCACCGTCTGATCAGTATCCAACGAGTTGAGCGAATTTAGCACTTCTGTTGCTTCAGGCGATACCGCATAATCAGACGGCATTGCGACCACTTCATCGCCCATTTTGCTAGCTAACTGTGCCCAAAGCGATAGCCGCTCTTGAGGGCTAAGTTTGTGATATTGGGTCAAAGGTGGCTCAACATTATCGCCCGGAATTAGCTCAAGCAAAGCCTTTGAAGGATGAGGATCGAGGGAAACTTCATCTGGTTTAGTGTTGCGATCGTTCAGCACGTCTTGCATAAACTCGATCTGGCTGCCCTCTCGCATATCTCCCAGCATATTCAGCAGGTCATTAACAGAGTCAGAAGGCGCGATCGCTGGAAGCGAGCCACCCAGTTTTTGATAAAGGTAGCCTAGGGCAGCAATTTGGTCATCCACGAGCAACTGCTTAAAGCGAGTTGCCATCGAGTTGAGGGTTTTAGTGTCGATCGATGTCATAACAAAGCCTCTTAAGGTGATATCTCAGCTATCTCTGACACAAACATTAGAGTTCTGGGCAAGGCATAACGCCTACATATAGGTAGAAGCTTTGTTCAGAAGTTTAAGCAAAATATCATCCCTTTCGTAGATATCAAAATCTAGCAATAGAGAGATGTTGAGACTCAGCGATCAAGAAAGAATGATTGGAAATACAGACAACTATATAGGAGATTTCGTGATGACATCTTTCATTGCTCAATTTGCACTTCCTGGCACCGAACTATGGAACTGGGAAGGAACTCCAGTCATAATCGGCTCGTGCTTACTGGTCTTAATTATTGCGAGTCGAACCATCAAATATCCTCAAACTGGAGCCAAGATGCCGCTTCCTTTTTCTAAATCGCTGTTTAATAACATCAGCGTTGCAGGTTTTTTGGCTTCTATGAGTTTTGGTCATATCTTAGGCGTGTTGGCAACGTTAGCCCTCGCAAACACATTAGCGCAATAATACTATTCAATTCAGCAATCTTAATGTGATGACGGGGGCGTTCTATAGAATGTCCCCATTTATGGCAATTTAGTTACTTACCTTGATTAGCCCCAATGGTCAGGCGCGATTTCTGATAGGATCACTCAGACAGCTTAGTGTACAGACTTACTGTGCATTCTAGGCATCTCCCCTGACTGCGCCCATGTCACACCCCGATCGTTTGCCTTCCTCTCTCAACCCAGAGCTTGCCCTCACAGCGCTTGCGCCGATGCAAGATGTGACCGATCTCCACTTCATGAACGTGATCGCTCACTATGGCAGTCCTGACTATTTCTTTACTGAATACTTTCGAGTCTATGCAAACTCCGGTTTAGATAAAAAGACTCTGCGATCGATTACCGAAAATTCTACTAATCGCCCCATCTTTGCTCAACTCATTGGCGAAAGCATTCCTGATTTAGTGCGCGTTGCCCAGGCGTTGAGTCACCACCCAGTTGCAGGTATCGACCTCAACATGGGATGTCCTGCTCCTAGAATTTATCGCAAAAACGTTGGAGGCGGACTATTGAGAGATCCCGATCGCGTCGATCGGATTTTAGGGGAACTTCGAGGCGCTGTAAACGGACTCTTGACCGTCAAAATGAGAGTAGGCTTTGAAGATACTGCTCACTTCGATCAAGTTCTTGATCTCATCAATAAACATCAGATCGATTTGCTGAGTCTGCATGGTCGAACTGTCAAAGAGATGTATCACAGCGCCGTGCATTACGATCTGATTGCTCACGCCGTTCAGCGAGTGAATTGCCCTGTTTTAGCCAATGGCAATGTCACCTCAGCCGCCTCAGCCGTGGACGTTTTATCCCAGACAGGAGCGGCAGGGGTAATGATTGGTCGTGCCGCCATCCGCAACCCCTGGATTTTTAAGCAAATTCGTCAAGCGTTAAAGGGTGAGCCTATTCCGATCGTAACTCTAGCTGACGTGCGCGCCTATATTGAGCGATTGCAACAAACAACGACAGCCCTGGCAGTACCAGAACGAGCAAGGGTTAGCTATCTCAAAATGTATCTCAACTACATTGCTCAGAGCGTAGACTCGGCAGGCATATTTTTACGAGCTATGCGGCTCGCCCGGACTGAAGCTGAACTATCTGAGGTCTGCGATCGGGCACTTCTAAATAATCCCAACCAAGCATTTGCTCTAGAGCCATATCCCGGACTGGTGGCTCGTCCCAATTCTGAGACTGCCCGTGAACCGATCGCGCTCTAAACGTGTCTCAACTTCAGTCAGCCTATTGCCATTCGCGTATCCCCTACCGTCAACAAATTACCCGTGGTTGCATCCATCCGATATCGGCAAAAGCAGGATGGCGACCCAAAATTTCCTCTTCCTCCAGTTCAAAGCCCGGTAGACCAGTGCTACACTGTGGCGGTGCTTTTGCCGCTTGATTTTATGACTGAGCCACGGGATGAGTACGATAGCCCGTGGAAAGACATTCTGGAAGCCTATTTTCAGGACTTCATGCAGTTTTTCTTTCCCCAGATCCATGAGGATATCGATTGGAGTCGTGGCTATGACTTTTTAGATCAAGAATTGCAGCAGGTCGTACGAGATGCAGAACTTGGAAAGCGCCTCGCTGACAAACTGGCAAAAGTCTGGAAGCTCAGTGGTGAAGAAACGTGGGTCTTGGTACACATCGAAATTCAAAGCCAAGAAGAGGGCAAATTCAGTGATCGTATGTTTGTGTACTACTATCGGCTGCGAGATAAATATCATCAGAAGATTGCAAGTCTGGCAATTCTGGGCGACGAGCGGGAAACGTGGCGACCGCAGCCGTTTCGAGAAGAGCTTTGGAGCTGTGAAGCCACGTTTCGATTTCCCATGATAAAACTGCTGGACTACGAATCTCGCTGGACTGAGTTGGAATCAAGTCGAAACCCGTTTGCCATTGCCGTGATGGCACACCTGAAGACGAAGGAAACCCGAAACGATGCTCAAGCCCGCAAGGAGTGGAAGTTTCGGCTGACGCGGCGGTTATATGAGCAGGGCTATGAGCGACAAGATATACTGAATCTATTCCGATTCCTGGATTGGATGCTGGAGTTACCAGAACGTCTAAAGCAAGCGTTTCGGGCTGAACTTGCACAATACGAGCAGGAGCGACAGATGCCTTACATAACGTCGATCGAGCGAATGGCGCAAGAAAAGGAGCGACAGACAATCGCAGTCAATATGCTGAAAGACAAGCTTCCTTTGGAGCAAATCTCTCGTCTGACCGGATTAACCATTGCTCAACTTCAACAACTTCAAGCAGAAAATCAGTAGTGATCGCACCTTGGGAAAAGACGATCGCACTACAATAGGCTCCGAGGAAACCTGCTTTTGAAGTCGATCATGCAACTGTTAAAGCAGAGTTTGAAAAAGATTAGGTGCTTGCCAGAGAAGATACGCGATCGTGGCACAGGCAATGGTGATCACCAAGGTCAACCCATAGGCGACGCACATCAACAAACCGTCTGACTCCAGCATGGCGACGACTAACAGCAAAATCCCGGTCGTGGGAAGTGGATTAGTAAATGGAATTGGCGCAATTAATAGAATCGCTAACCAGGTGATGCACAATCCATTAAATCGCCAGATATAAGGATTTGCAGCTACACGAGTCAAACGCGGACGAGTAATTTTTTCGAGGATTCTGGTCACTCGTTTCACGTTCTGCAACAGTTGTTTGGCAAACGCTCGAGGAAACTGAAATCGAGCCACTTTTTTGGGAAGCCAGGGCGATCGTCGCCCCAATGCCATCTGCATTCCTAACAAGATGCAGCCACTACCCGGAATGCCCGTCAATCCAGGGGGCACCGGAAACAGGAAGGGCAATACCAGCAACCCAATCACCAAACTAAAGCCCCGCTCTGAAGTCTCTGACAAAATCGCTGCCAAGGTTAACGGCTGCTCAGAGATGCGCTTTAGCAACGATTCAATATCTTGGGAAAATCGCAGGTGCATAGGGAAGACGCTGAATGAGTTAGCAACGATCGTAGCTCTGACGTGTGAAGCTCCAAACGTTTCTTCACGGTCTAACGCTATCTTTCCCGACACCCGCTATCGAACACCTAACCCAACTATGTCGTGCTGTCACTCAACAGATGAGTAGGCAACCCGTCAATGCTAACCTGATTTTTATCTTGCCAATATTGGTGCAGTCCATCTTCCCCTTTTTTCTCAGCCCAACGAATCATGGTTTCTCGCTCTCCTTCATACTCATAGAGCGGCACTCCGTGACCACAGGATGTCTGGGCAGACTCGATCGTCAATTTAATTATTTGGCGAGTGCCCGCAACAGAGGGGAATAAGCGATCGAAGTCTTGCCACTCAGCATCTCTCGGACGAATCACGCTGCCCTGACCATAGAGACGCAAAATTAAAGGCTGCTGCGTGAAACTGCAAAACATAATCGTCAGTCGTCCATTTTCGATCAGATGGGCGCTGGTTTCATTGCC
>JBBRMC010000045.1:0-12980 GCA_038231055.1 Leptolyngbyales cyanobacterium | reverse complement strand
TAACCGTTGGTAGACCGTTGCTAGTGCCGTTTCATCACCCACATTTCCCGGAAACAACACCACAGGCAAATTAGGGAACTGAGGATGATCGGCAGGAGTCCTTACCATCGAAACACCCGCTAACACTTGCCCTAGCAAGTTTGCAGTTCTCAAGGCTAAACCTTGACTGAGCGTGTCATTTGAAGTAATGCCACCTTTACTGATCAAAAATCCCACATCTGCCGGAAGTCGCTGCAGCACCTCCATCAACAGCGCAGACACCGCTTCACCAAATTCCAGCCGCGTCTGAACGCTGTCGAACGTGAGTTCTTGACGACTCGTAAAGATCACAGGCGTTTTGCCAGCCTGGTGAATGTCATGGACTTTTTGAACTGTTTCAGTCAGCAAGCTTGAATCATCCAATTCTTTAAGCAATCGCGACACGTCTATCTCAACGCCCACGGCTCCCGGTTGTTGTAAAAGTACCTGCAACTGCTCAGTTGTTTTTTTGACGTGAGAACCGACAATTACAGCTCCTGGCTTGCCTCCTCGCACATATTTTGCCATCGCCTCCGGCGAGACTGGTTGGGGTGGTAAGTTCGCCAAGGCAGTCAATAAACTGGCAGCACTACGAAACAGAAATCGCTTACCGTTAGAGGCAGCAGCTAGAACATCGGTTGCAAATCGATTCAAATCGTCTTGGGTCTCAGCATCGACTACACAGCATTGATTGTTGTGTAAGTGCATCAGGCGATCGTGAAGCAACCTACTTTCAGAATTGGACTGGCTCGATCGTAGATCTGCCAACAAAAAACGCGTCACCTGAGCGGCTGAAATCTTGCCATGAGTTTTCTCTTCGACATAATCAGGCAGATAACTGTGCTGATAGCCAAACACCGAGTCTCGCGCAAACTCAGTCTGATGGACTGGAGTATCAACTCCATTCACCTTGAGATAATGCACGCTCTCGCGGGTAGTGCGCCCACCTTCAAAAAAGGCAGGAACCAGGAAATGAGCATCAAACGAGCCGAGTTCTTCAGCGATCGCGTCGGTCTCGATCGGATAGTGTCCACGTAACGTCGAGTCTGATCTGCTAACGACTAAAAAATCCTGAATATTTTCTAAAGCCAGGGCTTGCTTGAGGTTATGACAGACCTCGCGCGTAATGGTGGCGGCTTTGTCGGGTGCTAATGCCCGCGTATTGGTGAGGATAAAGAAAATCGGTGCCTCGTCTGCTAACCCTAATCGCAGGGTTTCGACATCCCACTGCATCAACAGCAAACAACTGTGAACTGTTTGCGAACCTGTAGGATCGTCATCAAGAACGATAATCTTGGGTCGAGTATCCATCGCTCACCTGGCAGTCTTTCATCGCTCAATCTACCAGGAAACGATCGCTAAAAAATAAGGCATAAAGGAGAGATGAACGTTTCTCCGTTCTATACCTCTCCTCCTGCATCCTGATTCGCTTATTTGCGGATATCTTTCGCCATGTTGCGGAACATATCCATGCTGGTGTCAGTGCGACGACGCTGTTGAGCTTCGTTGTTTTGAGGGACAGCAGATTGAGGCTGTTGAGGCTCAGAGGCAGAGGTCGGAGTAGACCCATTGCTTCCTGCTGCCGAGATCTTCCCATTCAAGGCAGAGATTTCTTTGACTTGTTCCATATGCTCTGGGCTGTCTACGGTTTTAGCGTAGGTGCGCTTCACCTTTTTGACCGTCCGCATATATTCGACGTTACCCATGCCGCCAGCAGAATCAGCGTCTAGGAAAAAGGCATCTCTTGGGGTAGGAGCTGCGGCAGGTCGTTCTTTCTTTACAGGTGTAGGGGCTTCGGCTTTAGTTTCTTTCTCAGATGCTTTGTCTTTAGATCCAAACAATCTGCCAATAAATCCAGTCATCGTTGTCTCTTAACTCAAATGCAATACATAGATTTATCTTATGTTAAGTTTTGTCAAAAATTCGAGTTTGGCTTAAATTTGTTGAGCAGTTCAAGCTTTTTAGCTCAGTGAAGTTGCGATCGACCCTCAATCCTGTCTATCTAACGGCAAAATCTATCCCATGACATAGATAAGTTTCTTCTATTAGAGTCACAACTTCCTCACAGTTCTCAGGTTGAATGGAGTTAATAGAAAACCCATCCGGTTAAAAACTTTTTTAAGTACCCCACTTGATGTTCTGGAGGAAGACTCAATGAAAGGGAAATTTATTGGAGCGATCGGGCTGTTATCAGCGCTTTGTTTTGCTCTACCCACAAGAGCCGCAAACCCTGACCAGGTCAAAAGACTTTTAGAAACGGGAGAATGTTCCAGTTGCGATTTGAGAGGGGCAGACTTGAGCGGCTCTCATTTGATAGGAGCAGATTTGAGAAACGCTGACCTTGAAAATGCAAATCTGGCAAACGCAAATTTAGAAGGAGCAGACCTCACAGGCGCAAACCTAAAAGCCGCGAATCTCAAGGGTGCGTTTATGACGAATGTCAGCCTCAACCTTGCCAACATGAGCCAAGCAAATCTAGCAAGCGTCAAAATGTATAACGCTGACACCAGGGGAGCGGTGTTGACGGGCATCAATACTCAAAACGCTCAATTGTTTAACAGTGGAATCAATGTCGGCGGCGACTAAACAGCGCATTCATCCCAAGTTGAGAAACGCCCCGCCTCGCTGCACACCTGGTTGGCTTCCGTAGCTGCTAACCGTGAGCGATCGCAGGTGGTCAAAGAAAGGCTGACCTGCAAATTCCAACACTTTAAGGACTGGGAAGCGACTCTCTAAGATCGGTTGAGCTGATTTCCAGTCGAGGTAGAGGTAGCCGTTATTGGGTTTTAAAAGGGGCGCGATCGCTTGCTTAAACCCTTTAGTTTGCCAGATCGGATCTTTGGTCGCCTTCAATACATCATCCATTGCCTCAACTGAGGTTGTGAAGACCTCATAATTGCCCACAGACGCATGAACTCCGACAACTTGGGCTTGCACATCAACCGTTTTGGGGGTGCGCTTCTGAGAGTCTCTAGTGGTTGATAAGCGCGTCCACACGTTGACCGTTTGATCGGAGAGTTGCAAAGATCCGATGCTGATGCTCTGCTCTTTGGCGAGATCGTCGAGATGGTCAATCGCTGCCTGTGCGGTCTGATCGTCAGATTTATCTGCGACAAAAACCCAATCGCTCAACGTCTTTTCTTTCGTTCCCTCCTCTTCTCGTGGCACTAACCCCAGCGCATAATCGCCTTTGACCCAGCTAAAAATATCTTGGGGTAGGTTTAACTTCCAGCGATCGTTGAGCGCTTCGATAGGGCGATTCACCAAATCGGCAACACCAGGATAGCTAGCTACCCCTTGCGAAAGACTCGCCCAGGCTCGGTCGAGATTGATTCCAGATGCCGAGAGCGGACTGCTGGCGGGAATATAGTTGAGCGCCCCGACGGGTTTAGAGGTGGATGACGTGGAAGCAACGCTTGCAGGATTTAAAAGTGCCGTCTCTGCGGACAAGCCTTGACGATCGAGTCCGAGGGCGATCGCTAGCCCCTGATAAGTGGCTGAACCTTCTTGAGACTCTGTAAGTTCAGCTAAAGCGGACTCTTTTCCAGTCAAGGCAGCGAGTTGAGGCAAGTTTAAAAACACCATGCCAATGCGTCCTTGAGTCAGATTGGCGATCGCGGTCTGGTAGTCTGCCGAATTCCTTAACCCCAATTCTTCTGCCTGAACCGTGTTAATCGCATCGCGCAATACTTTTGGACTATTCGCAAACAAGACAAATCGATTGCCAACCACAGCACTCGCAAACGAGAGCGGAGCGGTTGAGTTTCCCGGCTGAGCGTCTTTCAACTCGCTTCCATAGATCAGCTTGGTGCCTTTATAGGGTTCAAATATCAAGTCAGTCCCCGCAACGGCTCGTTTTTGCCAAAATATTTGCAGAAATTCTCGCGATCGCTGGGGATCTTTGGTGGTTAGTGCCATTAAATAACCGGGTTGTCGCCCATTTTCAGCATCACGGTCAATATCCAGGGTCGTCACAGCCAAGGTGATTTCGTCCCCTAACCAGGGCTGCAAATCACGCTGATAATCTAGCCCCGACGCACTGATAAGCCCTTGTTTGAACTGATCCAGTTCCGCCCGTGCTTGTTTGCGATCTCCAGGGTTCACGATGAGTTGGCGTAAAGCAGTCACCCGATCGGGGTTCACCATCAGCGATGCCATCACAGGAGCCTGTTTTGAAATAAACATCACTGCCGATGGTTCGTCTCGGCTGCCATTGAGCAACCCTAACGGGCTTTGAGCAAACAGCCAAAAAAACGCGATCGTGCCTGTTAAAAAAAGTCCGGTTGCGATCGTTGCAAGGAGATAAAAAAATGAGCGCAGCTTCATGGGTCAGCCCAAACGAAGGAGTAATCAAGGATAGCGACAAACCTGTCTTTCCTCAAAATCATTATTTCAGCACAATGCCCTTGCCACACATTAAGATGTCCGTAGGCAAAGACAAAATCAGGAATTAGACAATTTTGTTGCTGTCAAAACTTCAGAGTCATGTTCTGAATTGCATAGACGAGGGCACGTTTGGAGCAGGGAGCATTGTGTGTGAGGCACCTCCAAAGCCTCATTGCCAGAAAATTTGCTATGACTAAGCCTGAACCGCCCTCTGAATCTCCGCAACCTTTGATCGAGTCTCTTCCGGGAATGACGATCGAAGAATGGCTCGAAAAACTTCGGAGCGCCGATCGTGCGTTTTATAACATCATGGCAATGGAGGTTTGGTCGATCGCTAAGACAATGGATGGCATAATTCCTGGATTTTGGAGTCGCTTTATGATCAATCGCCGATTGGCAATGAAACAATTGATTGAGCATCGACACCTACAGAACTCAGCCGTTCAAACGCCTCCACCCCCCTCCGAATCTTCACGGAACCCGTAGGTATTTGAAAGGAGCAAAAGTGTCGCGTAGAATGCTTGTAGTCGTTGCCCTCGTACAGTACGATCGCTGAGATATTTGGAGTCGCCTCCATTTGCTGGTTGCCTTCGGTTTGATTTATATAGACTGCCTGCATCCCTCCAGCCTGCACTCGTTACACCCCAGGTGATCATGAAAGCTCCCAACTCCAGTCTTTCTGTTTGGCAACAGTTAAAAAATCGTGAGTTAACTTGCGAAGAGGCTCTGCACCTGCTCATCGACCCCGATGGCAATGTCACCTTAGAGTTGCTCGATCGCGAAGTCAGCAATCGTTTCTTAAAAGAGTTTCCCGATCGTAACTCGCTGCCTCCTCTGATCCCTCTGCTGCTGTGGCGTAATTGCTTTTATCTCGGTAGCCCTGCTGCGCTCTCAGACACAATGATTCAGAGTTTGAGCGATCGCACCTTCACCGATGTCAAAATTATTCCGGTTTCTGATAAAAGCTATCGCGCCTGGTATCACGTCTCAAATCTAGATCACACTCAAATTAGCGCCTCTCCGTTAGTCAATCCGCTTACGGGCGAACTAGAGCAAGAAAACATTGGAGAAGTCACCGAGCTTTATCTGTCAAAGGCAGCCGACCAAATCGGACGCATTAAAACCATTATTTCAGGTGCGTTGCGAAATCGTGCCAGCGATATCCACCTAGAGCCAACTCCAGACGGGTTGCGAGTCCGCTATCGGATTGATGGCATTTTGCGAGATATTACAACGCTGCCGATCGAGGTGAGCCGTCGCGCGATCGTGGCTCTCAAAGTCATGTCTAACATGGACATTGCTGAAAGCCGTCGCCCTCAAGATGCCCGAATTGGGGAGATTTATGCCTCTGGTCAAGAAACCGACCTGGGATTGGATTTGCGGGTCAGCACCCTTCCCTGCGTGGGCGGTGAGAAGGCAGTCATTCGGCTATTGCCGCGTCAAAACCCATTTAACGACATCCACGAATTAGGATTCTCAAGCACAGCTTTAGAGATTTATCAAGGCTGGCTCCATCAACCTCAAGGCATGGTGATCTTTACAGGTCCAACGGGGTCTGGCAAAACGAGTACGCTTTACACTAGCTTGCAGACGATCGCCACTGAGTATGTCAACGTCATCACCGTCGAAGATCCGGTGGAATATGTGTTGCCGCGCATTACTCAGACTCAAGTGCATGAGGCGGCTGGAATGACATTCGCGGCTGGTTTGCGCGCCATTCTGCGTCAAGATCCAGACATCATCATGGTGGGTGAGATTCGAGATAGTGAAACCGCCGAAACCGCCATTCGTGCTGCCCTCACCGGTCACCTCGTACTCACCACCCTACACACTAACGATGCGGTTAGTGCAATTCCTCGTCTCAGGGATATTGGTCCTGATCCCGGTTTAATCAGCGATGCGTTGTTAGGAGTCGTGGCTCAACGATTGGTGAGAAGAAATTGTCCCCACTGCTCTGAGTCTTATCACCCTACCGATAAAGATCTCAAGGCGTTGGGCATCGATCGAGATCATGCCCATCTCGATCAGTGGCGTAAAGGTAGAGGGTGCAATCGCTGCTATAACTCTGGCTACTTGGGTCGTGAAGCGATTATTGAGTTGTTAAACGTCGATGATTCGATTCGTCAAATCATTCATGAAGGCACCATGACGCAGCTAAACCGCTATTTAATTGACGGTAATTTTGAGTCGTTTCGATCGGCAGCGATCGCCAAAGTCACTCAAGGCATCACCACGATTCAAGAGATTTTGCGCGTCTTGCCCCACAGTTCTCTCTATCGCAAGTCAACAGTAGGCGAAGTGAGAGCCGCCCATTCTAAAAAAACTCTGCTGAATGCTGCGGGCGGGTGAGGCGCTTTATGGGCAAAATCACCGAGCTACTGAGTGATGCGTCGATCGGTAGTGAGGATCGCTTAAGCTGGTTTTAAGCCCTACGATCGCTATCATGACTTACTCACCGTCTCGCCAACCCCTGCCCGAAATCACGGTTAAAGAGCTTGCCCAAACGTTGGCATCTTCAACAGCGCTGCAACTTATCGACGTGCGAGAGCCGTGGGAGCTTGAAACCGCCAGCTTGCCCGACTTTATAAATTTGCCTTTGAGCGAGTTTGCTGAGTGGTCTGAAACCGTTCAAACTCAGCTTGACCCTGAGAAAGAAACCCTCGTCTTGTGTCACCACGGAATGCGCTCTGCTCAAATGTGCCAGTGGCTCATCAATCAGGGCTTCACTAACGTTAGAAATATCGCGGGAGGCATTGATGCTTACTCGATGGTGGCTGATTCCAGCGTTCCACGGTACTAAGACGACGAGCCAAATCGTTTTGATGTGTTTGTTACGACACTGATCTGAAATAAAAGACAAAATTAAGAATCTGCTATCTTAGTTTCAGCCTTAGTGTGCATCTGCGTGGGTGATTCATAGGTTTGAGTTTTAAACGGCTGCGATCGTACTCTTGTTTACTAAAGATGTCCCTTCCAATCAATCTTACAAATCGTCAACAACAGGTTCTTTGGGCAACGGTGCGTCATTATATTGCGACCGCCGAGCCAGTCGGGTCAGAAGCACTGGTGAAAGAATATAACCTCAGCGTCAGTTCTGCCACGATTCGCAATGCGATGGGTGTTTTAGAAAAATCAGGTCTGCTTTATCAGCCCCACACCTCAGCCGGAAGGATTCCATCTGATTCTGGCTATCGAATTTATGTAGACAACCTGATCAAGCCCTCAGCCGAGGCGACTAGTCAAATTGAGCAACTGCTGTCAGGTCGCCTTAAATGGGATGAGTGGAGCTTTGAAGCACTGCTGAGAGGCGCGGCTCAGATTCTCTCAACGCTGAGTGGCTACATCACGCTGATTACGATGCCTCTGTCCCACACGACTGAGTTACGCCACTTGCAGCTTGTGCAGGTTGACCCAGAGCGAATTATGTTGATCGTCGTCACCGATTCTTATGAAACTCGATCGCTGCTGATGGAGTTGCCCAAATCTGCCGACGAGGGCGATCTTGATCCCGAACGGGTCGATCGAGAACTCCAAATTCTCTCAAACTTTTTAAACGAGCAACTGAGAGGGCGATCGCCCGCCGAACTCGCGACCCTCGATTGGAGCGAACTGGGGCGCGAATTTGAACGCTATAGCCATTCCCTCACGTCATTGCTCACCGATCTGACTCGTCGCCTCTCACAGTCGTCTGCGGTGCCGACCCAGATTTTAATTAGTGGAGTCTCAGAAGTTCTCAGGCAGCCCGAATTTTCAGAGCTGCATCAGATCAAAACCATCATGCACCTGCTTGAAGAAGAACAGCACCAGTTGATGCCTCTGATCTTCGACCAGCCTGACTCAGAAGGATCGGGGCGGCGTGTATCGGTTCGCATTGGTTCTGAAAATCGGTTAGAACCGATTCGCACCTGCACGCTCATTTCTTCAACCTATCACCGGGGATCTGCGGCAGTCGGCAGTGTAGGAGTGTTGGGTCCGACGCGGATGGTTTATGAAGATACAATCGCCCTAGTTGGAGCCACAGCAGATTATTTATCAGATGCGCTCAGTTAGGGCGTTGTAAACTTGTCGCTGATACCCTGTACTTACGAGAGCCTTTACTGTGAGCGACCCTATTGCGCCCTCTGATACGATCGTAGACCCTCACCCCTCGGAAGATCTGTTTCGGATCTCTCCCCTGATTCGCATCACGTTGCTGAGTTTATATGTCGCGTTGACGACTCCGTTGCCGTTTCTCTCTGAGGTGACAAAATCTCCAGTTCCGCCCAAGTTGCTGTGGGTTGGCATCGTTTTGGGAGCGATTGGACTCTATGCCGTGTTGTGTGAACGCGTCGTCGTGAATGAGCAAGGAATTCAGGTGACGTATCCGCAGTGGGTGCCGAAATTTTTTCGCAAAGGGTGGGAGTTGCCCTGGGCAGAAGTCAAAGCACTTAAGCCTCGATCAACAGGGCAAGGCGGACTGGTCTACTATTTTCTGAGCCAGTCGGGGCAGGGCTATCTATTGCCGATGCGCGTGGCAGGATTTGCGCGCCTAGTCCGGCGAGTCGAAGCAGAAACCGGAATCGACATGAGAGATGTGAAACCCCTATCTCAACCCTGGATGTACATCATTCTGCTGGGCTTTACGCTGATGCTGCTAGCCATAGACGGCTGGACGGTTTGGACAGCAACCACGTTGGCTTTGTAATGACGACGAGTTCTGGCTATCTGCTCAGAGTTGTGGATTAACCCTATCAACCCTGTCTAAAGACTCTTCAAATAGCTCAACACATCTG
Organism: Leptolyngbyales cyanobacterium; assembly: GCA_038231055.1. Classification (GTDB taxonomy): domain Bacteria; phylum Cyanobacteriota; class Cyanobacteriia; order Leptolyngbyales; family Leptolyngbyaceae; genus Phormidesmis_A. The sequence goes on along the minus strand of JBBRMC010000045.1, from coordinate 3,804 downwards.
CCATCTCTTGAGGACTCGGCTGAAACTGAGGCATGGGAGGAGTTTTGCCGCTAATCACTTGATCAATTAACCGAACGCGAGATTTACGAGCCGAGACCCCTTTCAAACTAGGTCCCACTTTGCCATCTGCCATTAAGCCATGACAGCCTGCACAATTCATTTGAAAAATGGCGTGTCCTTGAACAGCATCTCCTGATCGCGACAGCACTTCTTGAATGTAAGGATTAGGCGTATGTACCTGTCGGATGCCAAACATCATTAGCACGATCGCGAGCAAAATAACCAGAGCGGTTAACACGGTTCTCTGCCCAAGGCTTTCAGTCTTAACGGTTTGATCGTTCAAAACTCTTAACTAAACGAGATGATGTAACAGACTTTTTGCCCACTACGTAAGCAGATCTTAACAAATTTAGTCACTTCTAAACCGCAAGATGACCCTCAAGCTGGGTGCTGACTTCACCTAAGGGACTGATGCGATTAAGATAAGGAATGAGGGATACCCCGATCGACTGTATCAAACCCTTAAAAGATTAGGAGAGCAACCATGATTGAGCCAATTTTGCTGGGCATTGTGTTGGGTTTGATTCCCATTACTTTGGCGGGGCTGTTTGTCGCTGCCTACACCCAATATCGCCGTGACAACCGACTCAATATGTAAACCGAGATAGAAATTGCGGCTCACGAGTCTTGTTTTAAGACATTTAGAGCGATCGGGATAAGGGGCGAAAGCTGCTTATCCTATTTTTTTGATCAAATGTGGCTTAGTTGTCATACCGATGACAAGATTCACCTTTAGACTACAGCTTGAGAGGCTCAGCATCAGTTCATAAACCTGAAGTGGGCATCCTACCCTGATCATTGTGTCTCCAGATCTATGGAATCTTCGATTCAATACTTGCTTTTCAAAGCAGCTAAGATTTTTTATGGCAACGCTCGCTGGATGAGTTGGAATTTATTTTTGGCGATCGTGCCGCTCATCCTCAGTGTGCTGCTGTTTCGTCGGACTCAATTGGGAACATCAACGCTGATTGTGCCCCCCTTACCGCTTCATCTCAGGCATCGATCGTGGCTTTGGTGGATCGGCGTTTTGACCTTTGTTGCCTTCTTACCAAACGCGCCCTACATTTTGACAGACATCATCCACTTTATTGATGAGGTGCGTCAATACGCTCAGTCTATTTGGGTGATTACCTTAGTCTTAATTCCCCTGTATGTGTTTTTTATCTTTGCAGGATTTGAGGCGTATGTCGTATCGCTGATCAACTTAGGCTATTACCTAAACCAGCGAGGATTGAGGCGCTATGTCCTTGCCTCTGAGTTAGCAATTCATGCCCTCAGCGCAGTTGGGGTTTATTTGGGGCGATTTTTGCGCTTTAATAGCTGGGATATTGTGACGCGTCTCGATACCTTAGCGATAACCATCCTGGATGATGTGCTGGCAAAGCGTCCTTTGTTGACGATCGGAGTGACGTTTCTTCTGGTGACCGCTCTATACGTGCCCTTAAAGCAGGTGAATCTTGCGATCGCAGCCTACCGAAAAACAAGCTCTAAAGGGTTAAGATCTGCAAACTCTCTGCGCCTCTAATCCTATCAAGCAGCCTACCTCTGGACTCCGCCCAGTCGTTTTTTCTCGGCTTGGTCGATCGCTTGATAAGTCGATGCAACTGCATCCATATTGACCGAAATTGCAGTAATGCCCCACTCCACTAAAGAATGGATCAAACTGGGAGATTGAACGGGTGCAAGACCACAAATCGAGCAAGGAATGCCGAGTTTGTGTGCGGTTTCGATCAGGTGGGCGATCGCTCTCAGCACAGCGGGATGGTTGTCATCAAAAGTCACTGCCATTAAGCTCAGATCGCGATCGACTCCTAACAATAACTGGGTTAAGTCGTTGGTTCCGATCGTGATGCCCTGCACTCCTGCCTGCACATATTCAGGCAATAAGAACAAAACCGATGGTACTTCTGCCATAATCCAGAGTTGAAAATCGGGGTGGTGAGTCAGACCCGCTTGCTCAACTCGCTGCCGGCAAAAGATAAACTCTTCGACGGTTCGCACAAAGGGCAACACCAAGCGCACGTTAGAATAGCCTGCCTGATAAACCTGGCTCAAAGCAGCAAGCTCTAGATCAAAAAGAGTTGGGTTGAGCACATAGCTAAATGCGCCGCGCACCCCCAACATCGGATTCATTTCAACTGGCACATCGCTGCCGTCTAATGCTCGAAACTCGTGCGATCGCAGATCCAACGATCGATAAAAAACCGGACGAGGCGCAAAGGCACGGGCAAATTTGCTGATCTGGCTAGACAGTCGATCGACGAGTTCTGCTTGCCGTCCGTTTTGAATCCACCACTGAGGATGATGTTGGTCTAAAAGCTCCATCACCATCAACTCAGAGCGCAATAAACCTACCCCATCGACAGCTAAACTCGCAGCTTGATCAAGCCTGTCGGATTGACTGAGGTTAACCATTAGCTGAGTGGCGATCGGAGAGCAATTTCCAACCGTTGCCGCAGAGGTCTGCGTGAGTAGCATCTTTTCCTGCTGAGAAGCAAATTCACGTTTGAGGAGCGCAGTTGCCACATAAACGGTGCCACGATCGCCATCAATCAGCAGCGAGTCGCCCGTTTTAATCCGTTTGGTTGCCTGACTCGCCCCGATTACCGCAGGAATGCCCAATTCTCTCGCGACGATCGCGCCATGACTGGTCATTCCGCCTTGTTCGGCAATCACGCCTGCTGCCTGTTTAAGCAATGGCAACCAGTCAGGCGTGACCACAGACGTGACTAAAATCGTTCCCGGTTCGAGGTCTGTCGGCAAGTGCTGAAGATTAGAGATGACGCTGGCTTTGGCGATCGTTCGCCCAGATGCGGCGGCTAACCCAGAGACGATCGGAGGACTCCCCTCCAAATATTGGGGTTTGGAGTTAATCGAAACGGACGCGATCGAGTCTTGAGCCAGCAGAGCACTTTGAGTTTTAACTTGCGTCAGATAAAGCTGTGCCTGATGGTAATTAGTGGGATACAACACCCATTCCAACAAGAGCCGCGACCCAAAATCTGCGTTCAACTGTCGAGCAAGCTGGATGAATTGCTGCAACTGCGCCGGATCTAAAACAAACTGTTGAGCCTGAGTATCTCGTAGCATCTTCAGTTGAAGAGGATGACCACTCCCATTTTCAGAAGATTCTCCAATCCGATAGGCGATCGTTTTGCTGCCTAGCTTTTGAGAGTGCACCTGAGCATTGTCTGCGTCTAACCGATAAAAGTCGGGTATCACTTCGCCATTCGTGATCGCGGGTTCTAGCCCCCAAGTAGCCAGAATTTCCCAATCGGTTTGAGGGTTTTGCAGATAACCGGATGCGATCGCCGCTCCGATCGGCTGCACTAACACACCGAAATGAATCTGGTGGAGTTGAATCTGCGATCGCTGCCAATACAGCAGATTTCTTGCCCGAAAGAGTTCTGCCCAAAGGTTTTTTAAGCCTGACTTTAAAGAAGAGCGGTCTACCCAACAAATTTGAGCTTCTAGCAGATTGGCAGCTTCTAGCGGAAGCGGAGTGCTTGACCCATTTGTTTTAAGGGAGGAAAGTGCTAACGATGGGCGCAGAATCACAGCCTGATTGGGCTGATTAGCGGTCACTGAAGACAACGCTTGCACCGTGGCTTCTAACTCAACCATCCAGGCGGTAGGCAGAGGAGCCGTCACGATCGTGTGACGAATCTGTTGGGCGACGGCTTGCAGTTGTCTCGCATCTTCGACATTGAGCCGCAAAGAAGACTGCGCCAGATCCGAGAAGAG
>JBBRMC010000044.1:0-13111 GCA_038231055.1 Leptolyngbyales cyanobacterium | reverse complement strand
TACCCAGTCGATGTTGACAAGCCACTGCAATCGCGGCTGGGGAATAAACGGTCTCATTTTAGGAGCGGGCTTCACATCCGTGACGGGATATCCGGCAGCTTGCCAATTTTTGAATCCACCATTGAGAACAGCGACTCGATCGTGACCCAAATACCGCAACAGCCACCACAGCCGAGCCGCAAACGCCAAGCGAGAATCGTCATAAACAATGACCTGGGTAGAATCGGTGATGCCGATCGCTGAGAGCTTCGCCGCCAAGTCTTCGAGGTGGGGCAGTGGGTGCCGTCCTCCATGCTCAGCCACCGGGCTAGACAAATCTCGATTCAGATCCAAATAATAAGCTCCTGGAATATGTCCTGTCTCGTATTGCCGATGTCCCAACTCTGGCTCCATCAGCGAGAACCGACAGTCTACAATCATCACCTGCGGCGCGTCTAAATGTTGCCGCAACCAATCTGCTGAAACGATCGGAGACGTGTCAACCATTGATCTACACTCAAAATAATACTGCCCCGTCATTTTAGATCGATGTCGTTTACACCAGAGCCAACGGCTGATGGCTCATTTACTTTTTTCTCAACTGACTATAGAGAAGCGTTTCACAGTCAGCATGGGGCGCGTCAAGAAGCGACCTGCAAGTTTGTTGAACCGAGCCATCTGATTGAGAAGGCAACCCGTCCCACGTTGAGACTGCTCGATATCTGTTACGGACTCGGCTACAACACGGCGGCAGCATTAGAGGCGATTTGGCGAGTCAATCCAGATTGTCAGGTTGACGTGATTGGGTTAGAAATTGATGAGGCGGTGGCACAAGCGGCGATCGACCACCACCTGCTCGACAGTTGGCATCCCAAGATCCAGCAAGCTCTCACAGAGCTAGCGCAGATGTTCCACGTTCAAACGCCCAATCTCAATGCCCATCTGTTATTAGGCGATGCCCGTCACACGCTTCAACAGCTAGATCAAGAACCCTTTGATGCCGTGTTTCTCGATCCGTTTTCTCCGCCTCACTGTCCTCAGTTGTGGACGGTTGAATTTCTAACGTTGGTTGCCCGTCACTTAAAACCGGAGGGCAGACTCACCACCTATTCGTCTTCTGCCGCAGTTCGCACCGCTTTGATAGCGGCGGGGCTTAAAATTGGCTCGACCAATCCGGTAGGGCGGAGATCGACGGGAACGGTAGCTTGCCATCCCTCATCTGAATCGATCGTGTTACCCGTTCTTTCACCCCGTCAACAAGAGCATTTGCTGACTCGTGCAGCCGTTCCTTATCGCGATCGTACGTTGAGCGATTCAGCAGAAACCATCCTTCACTGTCGTCAAGAAGAGTGGAAACTCTCATCCCTAGAGCCAACCTCTCATTGGAAAAAACGTTGGTTGGCAGCGAGTTAGCTGTCATAAAATCCCCAAAATGTTAAAGGGTCTAGCAGAACGCGGCTAGACCCTTTAAGAGCAGTCGATCGATTCAGTTGTAGCTGATTCAATGAATAAGATATAAGGTGGACTTAACTTCGCAATAGCACTACTTACCGATCAAGCTCTCAACCAATTCAGGTTGCACTTTTAGTTAGGTTTTTAATGTCTCAACGTTTGAAGTGGGCTGAGATAACCTAAAACTAATGATTTCGAGATCATGATGAATAGACAGGCTATACAAGTGGATTAAAGCAGGAGACACATACTTTAATCGAGGGGTTTAGAGAAGCGCCTTGCTTCTTTTGTGTCTGTATTCAAGTTAGCACTCAAATCAAATCTAGAGTGAGTTTATTTCACAAAGTTCATATCAGTTAATCAGACGAAACAATCATCTGCAAACGCTTGTTTTAGCGAAGCAGGACGCTCCAAGTTCCAGGTCCGACTATGCCATCGGGATCAAGCTGATATTTGCGTTGAGCCGACTTCACAGCGGTCTCGGTAGCCTCACCAAACACCCCATCGATCGAGCCGTCATACAAGCCCAGCGATCGTAACCGTTCTTGCAAGCCTCTCACGGCATCGCCTGTGATCCCTTTCCTGAGAATTGGAAAAGCGGCAGAAGTCGGAGCCGCTTGAGGGGTTGGTTTTGGAGCAATCGTCTCTCTCGGTTTCGCAGCAGGTTCAGCAGGTTTAGTAGGCGGAGTCGGCGCGATCGCAACTGGATCAGGCGGAAACAAACGATCCCAGGTGGCAGGTCCGACCACGCCATCTTTGCCTAACCCGGCAGCTTCTTGAAAGCGTCCAACGGCTGCACCAGTTGTTTCTCCAAAAAAACCATCGACCGCGCCATCATAGAATCCCAACAGCTTCAGGGTGGCTTGAAGCTCGTTGACCTCTGCGCCACGACTACCCGATCGCAGAATAGATCGAGCGGCTCCCACATTAGCAGGAGAGGAATTAGAACGCTCAGGGGCAGAGGCTTGCGATATGGTTAAAGCACGGCTCTCAGTGCTAGCAGCAATTTGAGGAGACACACTACTCAGGCAGACAAGACTCAATGCGCTGCAACAAACCCACCAATATGAGACCCTACTGATTTTCGACGCTTTGAGCAGGCATCTATTCATAAGACTTGACCCTCAGCAAAACTGTAATCCATGGCTCTAAACAGAACCATATTAAAAGATAACGTTCCTAGATATGGGGAAACATTGCAAGGAATGAGATCTAGCAATGCTATATCTGACGATCGTACCTAACCCTGATGGCTTCCTGAGTTTACCTTAAGCCCGGAACATTGGAAAAATCTGCTATCGCCGTTGGTGTCATCTAAATTACCGCAGTCCTTTTAAGAGTAAGCAATCTAAAATCATGCAGCACGCGCTTCTCAGTCGGTTTCAGGCAACTCTATTAGGAGCAGTTTTGGGAGAAGCGATCGGACTTCAGCATCAAAAAAATCCGGCTCTAAAATTAGGGTTCATCTCCAAACAGTCGATGCCTAACCTGCAATGGGCACCGTTGACTTATTTCTACACTCAGCAATTGATTCAGCACAATCGATTCGAGACGGTTCTTTTTCAGGAGCCAATTCCTCAAACAAGCGGCGAAGCCATTATTGCACTCTTACCTGTAGCTTTATTTTTTCACGAAGATCGGCTAAAACTGTGGCAAAAATTAGAGTACGCAACGGGTTGGAGAAGCTCTAACATTGAGCCGCTAGACATGTTTGCAATAGGATGCGCGATCGCGGCTGCCCTTCAAGAAACGCTCGACCCGCTCACGCTGATTCCCACGCTGATCACTGATCTCAGATCCTTGAATCCCATAGAAGAAACGACGACTATTCAGCAGCTTCAGCGAGTTCAGAGACTCCTAGACGAGCAAGCAGGATTGGAAATGGCAATCACAAGTTTGACAAGCCAAGCCATCCATTCAGAAATTGGGCTGGCACTTTACTGTTTTCTGAGCACTCCTCATGATCTGCGGTTAGCCTTAATGAGAAGTGCCCAAACAGGGGCGAGATCATCCATCATTTGCGCCATCACAGGAGCCTTATCGGGAGCATTTAACAGCACAAATGGTATTCCGATCGAGTGGCAGTTAGCGATCGACTCCTGGGAACCACCTTTACACCCGGTTCTGACCCAATCTGAACTCTTAGAGTTAGCTAATCAACTTCTGGCAAGCTGGTCTGGCGTTTATAATCCTTTAACCTTTTCAAAAGAATTTGGGCAGTGTCTTCCCGCGATAGCGGCTCCCCAAGTCATTCGCAAAGCAATGTAACTCTAGAAAACAGATTTTTTGAATGAATATTCAAAGCCGAACCCTACAGATAGAATATGAAGTTTAAAGAAATGGTGTAATCGTATAAGAAACTTGCTCTCTCCCTAATCGGTCAATCGCTTCATCTCATCCGCTTCGATTTGGCTATTCCGAATCACCTCACCCGTCAATATCTATGCGATCCCCTCAGTCTTTGGCGCAATACATTCAAAAGATATGCCTCAGTTCTGGCAAGTTTTTGCAACAGAAGGCTGAAAATTTAGGGTTGGTGCGCTTAATTTCATCATCGATTCCGGCATCGGCAAATCTGTCGCAGCGCAGCAAGCGATTGAAGCGGCTTAGCGTGTGCGAGGGAGCACACCCAACGATCGTCGTTGCCATTACCGTCATTTCCCTCACCAGTGCATTTGGGCAGCGATTTTATGATCAGCCCCAGTTAAGCGTCGGCAAGATTTCGCCTCAAACCATTCAAGCACCTGCTGATGCCAATGTCGTTGACACAAAAGCGACTGAAGAAAAACGCAAAGCGGCACGCACGATCGCGATCACGGTTTTAATGGCAGATTCGAGGGTCAATGACCAGATTCGTCAAGACTTGCAAACTGCATTAGATAAAGGCAGCGCTCTCCGGCAACTGGCAGGAGGCTACCCGTATGTAGAGACCAAGACGCTTTCGGCACAAACCCAGCGCTATCTGAGACAGGTCGAAGACGGAGAGTGGCAAGGAGTCTTAGCCACCTTGCAGGAAAAATCACCCGTTAAACAAGTTCCTGGTAAACCTGCTGTCCCAAATTTTCCTAAACTCCCGATCGCTAACCCTGCTCAAGGTCAAGCGATCGCGGAGTTGCAAACCTATCGTCGATCAGGCACTCCTCAAACCCTTGCCACGTTGCTCAACAAAGTGACTGAGGCGCGCCGACTCTATAGGGGTGCGATCGTAGCACTGCAAGATTCAGCCATCAATCAGGGCAATCTCTACGATGGGTCTCTTTTAGATCTGTCTGATTCTGACTGGGAGCAGTTGCAGCGTCAAATCACCCAGGTCAATGAGCGCATTCTCGCCCAGGGGATTTCTCCCGGCTTGCCCCAAAGTTTGCTAGAGAACGCCACCAATTTACAGGTTCAGGCAGACATCTCACCCGAATCGAGAGCGATCGCCGCCAAACTGCTGCTGACGAAGCTGCAACCCAACTTAGTCAAAGATGAAGAGCAAAGCAAACTCAAGGCAGAGCAAGCAGCTCAAGAAGTCAAGCCAGAGATTATTTCAGTTCGGCGGGGTGAAGTGATTGTCAACGCTGGGCAAGTCATCACCGAACGAGAATTTGTGCTGCTCGACTCGTTTCATCTCAGCCTCAGAAGGACAAGCTGGCTGGGTTTTATCATGTTTGGGGTGGTGGTCAGTGGGGCAGTAGGGTTGTTCTGGTTCGTCGATCGACGATTTTACGCTAAAGGCTTGCGAAACCGGGATTATGTTCTTGTGTGGCTGCTGACGCTCAGCACTCCGCTGCTGGTGACGTTGGGGGTTCCATCGACAAACTTGCCTGCGATCGGTCTGTTGATGGGCACGTTTTATGGGTCTGCGATGGCGTTAACCCTCACGGGGCTAGTGAGCGGACTGCTGCCAATGGGCATGACGATCGGGGTCAGTCACTGGTTGCCGAGCGTAGCAGGGGGCTTGCTAGCTGCCTTTTTTGGGGGCAGGCTACGATCGCGGGAGGAACTCGCTCTTTTAGGCGTTGCGGTGGGCTTGACTCAAGGTGCCTTATTTCTGATTCTCAGCGTGGCATCGGGAATGGTTTGGTATGGTCTACTAGGAGCTGCTGCGATTTATGCACTAGTGGGCTTGGCATGGAGTGTGGTGGCGATCGGGCTAAGTCCCTATCTCGAAAATCTATTCGATTTAGTCACTACCATTCGTCTGGTCGAACTCGCAAATCCCAATCGCCCTTTGCTGAAGCGACTGGCAGCAGAAACACCCGGCACTTTTCAGCACACGCTGTTTGTGGCAACACTAGCTGAAGCGGCTGCACGAGAATTAGACTGCAATGTAGAACTCGTGCGAACTGGAACGCTCTACCACGACATCGGCAAAATGCACGACCCGCAAGGCTTTATCGAAAACCAGATGGGCGGACCTAACAAACACGACTTAATCAATGACCCTTGGAAAAGTGCGGCGATTATTAGAAAGCACGTCACCGAAGGCATTGTGATGGCGCGTAAAGCTCGATTACCAAAAGTTGTTCGGGCGTTCATTCCAGAACATCAGGGTTCGATGCTGATTGCTTATTTTCACCATCAGGCGCAGCAAATATCGCAGCAAGACCCAACCAAATCGATCAGCGATGACGATTTTCGTTATGCCGGACCTGCACCTCAATCACGCGAGACGGGGATCGTCATGGTCGCAGATTCTTGTGAGGCAGCGTTACGATCGCTCAAGGATGCCACCCCGGATGATGCCCTGAATATGATCAACAAAATTCTGCGCGCCCGTTGGCAAGATGGACAACTTGCAGAATCGGGTTTGACGCGAGAAGAAATGACCACGATCGCGCAAATCTTCGTTCAGGTTTGGCAGCAATCTAATCACCAGCGCATTGCTTATCCTAAATTGACTGCCAAATAGTGAGCTATCCTTTCACGCCGCTGCCGGTTTCGGATGGCACGATGTAATACTGCATCACCACGAAGAAAAGGAGGATAGGCACGATCGAGATCACCGATCCTGCTGCTATTAATCGCCAATCTAGGGTGAAGGTTCCTGCCAGGTTTGCAACTCCGAGCGGAAGGGTGTATAGCTCTGGACGATCGAGGACAATCAGAGGCCAAAGGAAATCGCTCCAAGAGCCGATAAACACAAAAATCGATAACGTCACTAATGCTGGACGGATCGACGGTAACATCACGTGCCACCACACACCCAAATCAGAACAGCCATCCATGCGAGAGGCTTCTTCTAACTCTTTAGGGACACCCTGAAACGCCTGTCGCAGTAAAAAGATGCCGAACGCAGACGCGATCGCGGGAAAGATTATTCCCAAGTAAGTATTTCTTAATCCCAATTGCACCGCCAGAACGTATAGCGGAATCATCACAATCTGAAATGGAATCAAAATCGTGGCGACGATTGCACTAAAGATTACTTCTCGACCTCTAAAATTCAGTCTCGCCAACGGATAAGCCGCTAGAGAGCAGAACAGTAGATTTAATGCCACCGTCAACACAGATACAATCGTGCTGTTTAATAAATATTGCCCAAAGGGATTGCTCTGCCAAACTGTGACAAAGTTCTCGATCGTAGGCTGACTCGGCAATAATTGCGGTGGAAACTGAAAGATGTCCTCTGATGGAGACTTGAACGACGTGCTGACTAGCCAGACGAGCGGAATCAGCATGAGAACCGCGATCGTGCTCAACACGCCATAGTTGACAAGCGATCGCCAAACCTGAGAGCGTTGTTTCATAAGTGTCACCCTTTATTTAGTGGCAACGACCGCTAGATTCCAAGCAAATCGTTTCATCAACGGCAACTTTTTCAACCATTTATCTAACTTTTCTAAACGCAGATAAGATTTTTCGAGCCGCGCCTGTTCGAGAATAATTTTCTTCCAATAGCGCTCTTTATTGGGATTGACTTTTTCAATCAGATAAAACTGCAAAAAGATCCAGAGAGTCGCAATCCAAAACGTATCGTAATGGGTTTTAGAGTAGAGCGATCGGATATAGTTCACCAAATTAATATCGAGAGGAGTCTCATCTTCGGTTCTAACTTCGGTTGCCATCCGCCGATAGACGTTGATCACCGGATTGTGCTTAAGCGGGTCCCAGAAACAGGCTTTCCCTCCCGGTTTCAGCACTCGATGCATTTCTTTGAGCGTCAGTTCAGGATGAGGAATGTGATGCAGCAGATTAGAGGCATAGACAATATCAAACGTGTTATCAGGAAAGTCAATATCCATTGCATTAACCGTTCGCCCCTCAATCTGCACCCCATTCATATCGGCTAATTTCAGCGCTACCTCAACCATTCCCGGCGAGTAGTCAGCGGCGACACATCGCGCACCCAACAGAGCAAAATAAACGCTGTTTTCTCCGGCACCACAGCCCAGATCAAGCAAATATTTATCCTTCACATCGCCCAATTGCCGGAGAATAAAACGGTTTTCGGGCGCAGTGCAGGCTTCAAAATAATCGGCAACTCGAATGCCATCTACGTCGATCGTGCGTGCCCAGCGATCGTGAAAGTCCTGTTCTTTACGTAAAATGTCTTCTTGCATAGACTCAAAAATAAGGGGTGAACAAGATGCCACCCCACAAAGTACCACTAATTTTGACGAGATGCGGTCTTAGCAAGTTTCGACGGCTTCTTCTGCAACTTGCTCACTTGCAGTCGATTGCAGCGCCGCATAGAGACGATTCAAGGCATTCACGTAAGCCTGAGCCGATGCCACAATAATATCGGTGTTGCCCGCGTGACCTGAGAAAATTCGACTGCCATACTTCAACCGAATCGTCACTTCTCCGATCGCATCAATGCCCGCCGTGACTGATTGGACTGAGAATTCAATGAGTTGATTTGGCACATTCACAACCCGGTTAATCGCCTTATAGACCGCATCAACGGGACCAGTTCCTGTCGCCGCATCGGTGAGGTCTTCGCCTTGCGGGTTTCTCAATCTCACGGTTGCGGTTGGATACGCCCGATCACCACACGATACCTGCACCATTTCTAACCGGAACAGTTCAGGAACTTGCTGCACTTCATCGTTAGCGATCGACTCCAGATCCCAATCGGTGACTTCTTTTTTCTTGTCAGCTAAATCTTTGAAGCGAACAAACGCTTTGTTTAGCTCGTTGTCGCCCAAATCAAAACCCAACTCCTTCAGACGGGTGCGAAACGCATTGCGCCCTGAGTGTTTGCCCAAAATGATCTGGTTGCTCGTCAGCCCGATCGACTGAGCATCCATAATCTCGTAGGTTTGTTTGTTTTTCAGCATTCCGTCTTGGTGAATGCCCGACTCGTGAGCAAAGGCATTGGCACCGACGATCGCTTTGTTGGGCTGTACCAACATTCCCGTCAAATTGGACACCAAGCGAGACGTTTTATAAATCTCTTGGGTGTTAATTTTCGTGAGCGGCGTTTCTGACTCAGCAGGGCGACCTAAGAAGGGATTGAAATATTGCCGTCTGACGTGCAGAGCCATCACCAACTCTTCGAGGGCAGCGTTTCCGGCTCGTTCGCCGATACCGTTGATCGTGCATTCTAGCTGTCGTGCGCCATTCTTCACCGCTTCAAGAAAACAGGCAACCGCTAACCCCAAATCGTTATGACCGTGAACTGAAATAATCGCCTGATCAACATTCGGCACATTTTCTCGGATGCCGCGAATCATATCGCCAAACTCGCTCGGTGTCATATAACCCACCGTATCGGGAATGTTGATCGTCGTCGCACCCGCCGCGATCGCCCGTTCTAGCACCTGATACAAAAATTTTGGGTCAGACCGCGCCGCATCCATCGGTGAGAATTCGACATCCGTTACAAACGATTTGGCGTAGGCAACCATTTCTTCCGCGATCGCCAACACCTCCGATCGAGTCTTCTTTAACTGATATTCGAGGTGGATATCTGAGGTAGAGATAAAGGTGTGAATTCGGGCATGGGCAGCAGGTTTGAGCGCATCAGCCGCCGCTTTAATATCAGCCGAAATCGCCCGCGCCAAACTGCAAATTACCGGACCGTCTTCGGTTCCAACAGTCTTGGCGATCCGCTCAACTGCCTCAAAATCTCCAGGACTGGCATAGGCAAACCCCGCCTCAATCACATCTACGCCAAGTCGTGCCAGTTGCCGAGCGATCGCCAGCTTTTCATCGACATTAAGGGTAGCTCCGGGGCACTGCTCCCCATCGCGCAAAGTCGTATCGAAAATGATGATCCGGTCTGGTTGAGATGGAACGTTCATGGCTCAATATGGTTGAGGAGTGGGAAATAGATAGAAACCCAATAGTTTGTGAAGTAGACAGGTTGCCTGCTCACGCTAGAGAAGAGACAACCCGTCTCTCTCTTGAGAAATGCTCGATCGTTAGGTCGCAATCTTAAGGTTTATTCTAGTACGCAAATCTACTTTGAGACAGAAGACGGAAGATGAATAGGTAAAGTTTGCTTTCAGTAATCGGCTTTTTCAATATGAGGACGAATGTCATTGAGATCAATGTAACGATCAGTAACATTTCGCAATTCTCTCGCGATCATGCCTTCTGTAGAGACGACAGTGATGTGCGTACTTTTTGAGCGCAGCAGCTCGATCGCTCGTTCAAAATCGCCATCCCCACTGAAGAGAATGACTCGATCGTACTGATCAACCGTATTAAACATATCGACCACAATTTCAATATCGAGATTTGCCTTTTGCGAATAGCGACCTGATGTGTCGTCATAATATTCTTTAAGAATCTTGGTTCTGACGGTGTAACCGAGGCTAATCAACGCATCCCGAAATCCCCTTTGATCCTGAGGATCTTTCAGCCCCGTATACCAAAATGCGTTGACTAACTCAATGTCTCGTTCACTAACGAAGTATTCCAACACTCGTTTAGGATCGAAGAACCAACCATTCTTCTGCTGGGCATAGAACATATTGTTCCCGTCTACAAAGATAGAGAGACGGTTCATGGCGTAATGCATAAAAATTTAAGACCTATAATTTGTAGAATCAAAAATGGAATGACTAATTCTAGCAACGCAAAACCAGTTGACTGGTGAGAATAGCGCTTCAAGTATTAATCCTTTGGGTAGTTTTAGGGACTCTGTAGTTAAACCTTGACCTACAGGTTTCCCCGTCAAGAGCCAATCATGACAACCGATCCCCCTCTCACAAGGAGTCAGGTCTCAAACTATCCAAAGGTAGAGGTATTTAGAGATAAAAAGTTCTAGCTCTGCGTAGTCAGTGACTAAATTTACCTGTTTGTTTTGGGTTCTCTCCTATTACTTAGAACCAGCATTTGTAGCATCTCTTAGCGGTGATCTTTATAAAGTGAACTCTGAGCTATAAATGAGATTCCTCACCTATAAGATAGATTTCGAGTTCATTCAATTATCACAAATATTTCAAAAAGAGTGAAAACTTTGGAGAAGATCCGATCTTCAACGAGTGCTGACTGGAGTAACAGAAGCCCGATCGACCAGAGTCGCTTTTTAGGGTAAGTCGCACTATTCTTAGAAATGGAGGATGAGCACTTGAGAAGCTCTTCCGCAACCGGTGCAGATGAGACCCGCAATATAGCCCCTATTGCCCGACAGGATATGCCCGAAAAGCCGTCAGCCCCTATCACAGAACCCTTACCCCAGGGTCAACCCCCTCCTGCCAATGACACGACACGACCTGAACGATCGAGTCCTCGATTTAGGTTTGATCGCCTAGGTCACGTTTTGATGGTGATGTGGGCGCTTGGAGCCGCCGTGCTGACTGCCTCAAATCCGCCAGTCGTGCAGATGGTTGAGCGACAGGCACAGAGTTTGCTATTTAAAGTCAGAGGCACCGTTCCGCCGCCTGACAATGTTGTGATTTTAGCGATCGACGAAGACTCGATCGCGCAGCTCTCTAGTCTGCCGCTACGACGAGCCATCTATGCAAACGTGATTGACAAGGTGATGCAAGCGGGCGCAAAAGCTGTCGTGGCAGATGTCTTATGGGATTTGCCCAGCAGCTATGGCTATAGCAATCCCGATGCAGGAATTGTCTCAGCCGATGATCAAGAGCTGCAAGCCGTTCTCCAACGCTATGAAGGGCAGGTGGCTCTAGCAGCAAATTTCATCCAGGGTGACAGCCGTCAGGGAGAGCAGTCTAACCTCAGCTTGCCTTACGCCCCGTTTCAAAGCGAGGGCACTCCGATCGGGTTCATCAAATTTTTAAAAGAACCCAACGATCGCATCCATCTTTTGGGCAGTCGATTTTTAGAGAAGCTGCCTCCGCAAGAAGCGGAGTTAATTAAATCGGCAAAGGTGCCATCGCTAGCTGAAGCGGCTTTGCAGGCGGCTAAGCTCAAATATTCGCCGCCTCAGGGAGACAACATTTTTTACTATGGAGGGGCTGGCACCTTTAAAACCGTCTCATTTTGGAACGTCACCTCACCTCAGAATTGGAACAGCGAGTATCTCCAGAAAGGCAAACTTTTCAAAGACAAGATTGTATTAATTGGAGTTATCACGCGATCGAATCCAGATTTTTACCCGACTCCGATGGGTGAAATGGCTGGGGTCGAAATTCACGCCAACGCGATCGCGACCCTTTTGCAAGACCGATCCATCCGGGAAGCCTTTGACGATCCTGCCATGGCAGGCGGACTGGTGCTGCTAGTAGTCTTCACGGCTGGGTTGTTGCAAAGCCGAGCGAGACGACCCCTATTTCGGTTGTTTTGGGCGATCGTGATCGGGCTAGCGTGGGGCAGCATTTGCTACGTTGCCTTTGGCAGTGGATTGGTCATTTTGCCAATGGCAGTGCCGATCGGAACAATCGGATTAGTCGGCATCTCTTATTGGCTCACAGGCTCCGCCGCTACACAGTTGATTAATCAACGCAACAAACGCATCAGCGAAGAAGTCAAACGATCGGCTAGAACGATCGAGATGGTGAGTCAGCGCAGCGATCGAGAAGACCTGCTGCGCGAACGAGAACTCGAACTCGCCAACAAAACCTTGGGCGGTCGCTATAAAATCACTCAGATTTTGGGTCACGGAGGCTTTGGCGAAACCTATATTGCACAGGACATCAAGCGTCCTCAAAGTCCGCAGTGTGTCGTCAAACAACTTAGCCCTGCCACCAATAATCCTGGTCATTTGAGGTTGGCGCGCCGACTGTTCGATCGTGAAGCAGAAACCTTAGAACGGTTAGGCAAACACGACCAGATTCCTCGTTTGCTGGCTTATTTTGAGGAAGATGGAGAGTTTTATTTGGTGCAGGAATATATTCCTGGACACTCGTTAAATGAGGAATTCTCACTGGGCAGACAGTTGCCTGAAGCTAGAGTCGCTGACATTTTGCAAGAACTGCTTCAGATTCTCAGCTTTGTCCACAGTGAGAAGGTGATTCATCGAGACATTAAACCCAGCAATATTATTCGTCGTCAAACCGATCGTCGATTAGTCTTGATCGACTTTGGAGCCGTCAAAGATCAATACAGCAAACTCGCTGCCGAAGAAACTAGCAATAATCTGACGATCGGCATCGGCACCCAGGGCTATATGGCTCCTGAGCAAGCAGCAGGCAAACCTCAGCACAACAGCGACATCTACGCAGTGGGCATGATCGGCATTCAGGCGTTGACAGGCTTGCCGCCTAGTCAGCTAAAACCCGACCCTCAAACCGGAGAAATTCGTTGGCAAGAAAAAGCGTCAGCGAGCAGTGGGCTT
>JBBRMC010000043.1:0-13131 GCA_038231055.1 Leptolyngbyales cyanobacterium | reverse complement strand
GACCAGGCAAGATGATCCCCGGTAAACAAGAATTTATTTTGGTAGAGCAGAACAGTGTGCCCTTTTGTATGACCAGGGACGGGAATAATCAACAGATCTGGGTCTAGCTGAATTGGATCTGACCCCGTGAGTTGAATTTCGACACTTTGAGTGCCTTGATTGATTTCATCGATGTGAAGGATACGATCGCAGCCAAAATGATCATGAAACTTCTGATGATCAGCCACATCATCGCGATGAGTCAAATAAAGATAGCGAATGCCGCCCATCTCTTCTAAACGTTTGACGAGAGGAGGCGAAAATCGGGGAGAATCGACCAAGATATTTCCATCGGAACGTTGAATCAGATAGCTGGCGGCTCCGTAGGAGCTTTCGGCGTGATATCCGCAGTGATAGACGTTTTCAGCGACTAGAACCGGGAAGCTTTGTTGAGCAATTTTGATGTCTTTGGGTTTCTCAATGGTTCCGATCGAGGCAGTCGGACACGCCAATAGTGCCTGCATTGCGTGCAAGCGTTCGATTTCACTCTGAGGTTGGTGAAAGACAGCGGAACTTCCAGCTTCGCGATGGAAAATATCAGGAGCCATCCATCGGCAGGTGTCGCAATCAATGCAGGTGCGATCGACGTAAAAATCGCCCTCAACGTTTTCGGGGCGGCGTTGGGTGAGGTGAGCCATGATTGACAGGATGAGGGAGACAGAAAACTCTCATTCCCTAACTAAATCATACTCGTTATGAATGCGAGTTAGAGTTTAGCTACTCGCACGAGGCTTCGTTGGGTTTTGGGGTTGCGTCGGGGTAGAACGTGACGATCGCGCGAGTGGTTTTTACAAACACAGCTTTAAAAGGCGGTGCTGAAGAGTCACGCACGGTATAGAGGCAGGCTCGATTGGCGTTTGTGGTATTTCTAAATGACTTGAAGGCGCGAGTAGCATCAGTCAAGATCTCTTGAGCATTGCTGACATAGGAATAGCCTTTTTTAGAATCTCTAGCAACGATGCGATCGCCCTGCCGAACCTCAACCCCTAGAGTATAAATCTCTCCATCAAGCACTTCTTCTGCTCTAGAGTTATTGGGCAACCGTCCGGCGACACCCTGATTTTGCAACTGCAAATATCGACCGACAAAGTGCAATCCGCCAATTTGATTCGACCCGCGAATTTGCCCACAAAAAATATGTTCAAACGCGCCACGGTCTGACCAAATCGTGACCAAATCATCCCGAAACTGATTTTCACTTCGCCGCCCTGCAAACAGTTCACCCCCGACCGTTTGTTTAATTTGCTGCACGACTTGAGGAGACTCTGACAACAATCTTCTAATACTGATTGTGCTGACTTTGCTGCCCAACGTGCCGCACGTATTGAGCACTTTTCGATCGAAGGCATTAAGCTGAGGGGGAACGGGAGTGATGTCAACCTTTTGATTTCTGGGAACACTGACTGTAATAGGGTTATTCTGTTGATCAAAGAATGGAAGTAACCCTGATTTTGCAGGTTTTGCAGGACGTTTCTTTGAAGAGTGAACAGCTTGAGATTGCAGAGATTTAGCT
The DNA here is from genome assembly GCA_038231055.1 of Leptolyngbyales cyanobacterium. Taxonomy (GTDB): domain Bacteria; phylum Cyanobacteriota; class Cyanobacteriia; order Leptolyngbyales; family Leptolyngbyaceae; genus Phormidesmis_A. The sequence goes on along the minus strand of JBBRMC010000043.1, from coordinate 11,579 downwards.
ACTACTGGCTGCATGATCGGCAACGATATGCCTATCAGTAAGAAAATCGCACCACACCTACTACTTTTAACAAGCTTCATCATAAAACCCCGCGATAGCAGATTCTAGTCAACAGATAACCTTGTCAGTAGACTACGAGAAGAGCTTCTTTTGTTCCAGTGAAGGGGACGACGTGCGTTCAAGTTCAGAAGAACTGATTCAAGATTTAATTTAGGTAGGATTTGCTTTAAATCCTGATTCATACCCGGCATCGAGAAACAAAATTTATCTTTCTCTCAACAAGGCTGCCATGCTTAAGAAAATTCCGGTCGGATTTTTACTGCTTCTGGGTTTGATCTACGTCGGATTTGGCGATCAATTTCTGCCGCCCTCGATCGGGCGATACAGCTTTCAAGCGCGTAGCTCATTAGATGGCGTGATGATCGGAATGTTTCCGACTTTGCGACCGAAAACAAATCCCTACGATCGCACGGAAGACGCAATTCAAAAAACCGATCAATCTAAGTAACGAAGAGGAACGAGTTTTGCATCGATCAAGCGTGCAAAACTCATCCTTATATGCCTGTCTAGACTTTTTTTAGCCAGCTAAACATTGCCCGCAGATCTTTACCGACTTCTTCGATCGGGTGTTCTGCTTCGCGGCGGCGCATGGCGGTGAAGCCAGGTTTGCCAGCTTGATTTTCTAACACAAACTCACGGGCAAACTGCCCGGTTTGAATCTCGTGGAGAATCTTTCGCATCTCGGCGCGAGTAGCATCAGTGACAATGCGAGGACCGCGCGTTAAGTCGCCATATTCTGCGGTGTTAGAAATGCTGTCGCGCATTTTTGCCAAGCCACCTTCAACGATCAAATCGACGATTAGCTTAACTTCGTGTAGACACTCAAAATAAGCCAACTCTGGCTGATAGCCTGCTTCAGTCAACGTTTCAAACCCAGCTTTGATCAATTCACTCAAGCCGCCGCACAGCACAACTTGTTCGCCAAACAAGTCGGTTTCGGTTTCTTCGCGGAAGGTGGTTTCAAGAACCCCAGCCCGAGTGCCGCCGATGCCTCTGGCGTATGCCATTGCACGATCGCGTGCCTGACCTGATGCATCTTGATAGACCGCAAACAGTGCCGGAACGCCTTGACCTTGCTCATAGGTGCGTCTGACGAGATGCCCAGGTCCTTTAGGAGCCACCATCACGACATCGACGTTGGCAGGAGGAACCACTTGAGCAAAGTGAATGTTAAATCCGTGGGCGAATGCTAAGACATCGCCTTCTTTGAGATTGGGTTCAATTTCGTGGGTGAAGACGGTTTTCTGCACTTCATCGGGGAGCAAAATCATGATGAAGTCTGCTGCTTTGGCTGCGTCGGCAACACTATGCACCGTTAACCCAGCGTCTTTGGCTTTAATTGCAGATTTGCTGCCTGGATATAGCCCAACGATGACGTTCATGCCACTGTCTTTGAGGTTGAGGGCGTGAGCGTGTCCTTGAGAGCCGTAGCCAATGATGGCGATCGTCTTTCCAGCCAGCAAATCTAAGTTGGCATCTGCGTCATAATACATCCGCGCCATGAGGGGAGTCTCCTTGCAGCAAGTCTTAAGTTAGGTGTTCTCAGAACCCCTAATAGTACCAGAAGTGCGGTCTGGCTTGATTATTTAGTGAAGATTTGAAAATATTGGTTAGATTACTCTCCCTCGCTCCAGTCTGGTGTAGAGTATGGCTCGTAATCTCTCGGACAGTTTTTACAAATGTTCCTGCGTTTTGGAGCCGATATAGCTCGTTTTTTTCGGGGGTATTTCATTTATTTACTCCCTTCAGCCTTCATTATCTATCTGGTTCTGGAGTCTTACCAAATTGATTTTCGTTCTTATTATATTGCCGGAAAATCAATTCTATTTGGACTTGACCCCTATATCAATCATGTTAATAACTATCCAGAGTTTTACACGCCCGTCAACGCCAATGATTCGCCAGGATCAGGGTTTATCTATCTACCTGTCGCGTCGTTTTTGTTTTTGCCTTTTGGCGCTTTGCAATATGCAAACGCTAAGCTCTATTACAGCATTCTAATTTTATTAATTCTTTGGAGTTTGCTGTTTGAGTTGGTTCGGCAAAGTCAATTCACTATCAAGGGCGAATCACTCTTGTTTGTGATGGCTAGTTTCCCGGTTTTTGCCTCATTTGAGCGGGGGCAGATTGACATTTTGATCTGCTATTTAGCAACCCTTGCCTTTTTGATTTATCAACGTCGCCAGTCGCCAGCTTTGTCTGGATTCTTATTAGCACTTGCTTGCTGCATCAAAATATTTCCGGGGATCATCATCCTTTATTTTATTCTAAAAAGAGAGTTTAGAATAGTGATTTACACAGTGGGATTTATTGGAGTTTTGTTTTTGGCTCCGATCGCCTACTTTGGCACTCCTATTTATAGCAGCTATGTAAAACGAGTTTTGCCGAATTTTTTTGGGAAATTACCCAATCCTGGAGTGATCAGCACCCACGGTCAGCAAGTTGTCGATCGAGTCGTCAAATCAATCGATAGCAATGGGCTGAGAGTGACGCATGATTTTGTACATGGCTATCACAATCCCTTTCTGCGGGGCAATTTGATCGGGGCGGCGATCGTGGGGTTAATTGCCTTTGCAGTGCTAATGTATTATCTGCGCCGTAGTCCGATCGAGCATCAATTTTTCTCGATTATCAACACCATTAACTTGTTCAATCCACAAACCTGGATTATGGGACTTGTCTGGTACATTCCCCTATTTCTTTACTTATTTGAAAAGGCAAATCATTTAGGCAAGTTCATTTTAGTTTTGCCGCTTTTTATGCCTCCATTCACGAACAGTAACGGTATGTTAGCTGTTGCAGTTGCCCTTATTTTTGCCATTCCAGAGACGAGAAATCGGCTGACACAATCCCTCTAAAATAGGTTCAATTGAGTCGAAGATAGCTCAATTAAGTTCCATGGCAACGGCGGCACCGAAGAGTTTTTTATCTCAAGAAGATGCTGGAACCGTTGGGCAGTTTTAGGTGATCGCTCCTCGATCGGGCAATGCACAAAGAAATAAACATGGGTTCCTTGTTGAAGCCAGCGATCGACGAGTCCGACCCATTCCTCTAAATAAACTTGATTCTTTTCTAAGTCAGGGTGACTAATAAATCGAATCACACTGAAAGGAGCAGTGACGATCGGTTGAAGCGGAACGTCTGGCTTTCGTCGCTCAGAATTGATTTGCGGATCATCAGATGCGTTGTAAATCGGGCGAGTGTCAAGCAAAACCCGCCCGATATCGAGATCTTCTAACAGGGCATTGAGTCGGGTACGATGAGGTTCTTTAAACCAATCAATATGCCGTACCTCAACCGCAAGAGGTGCGTGAGTTTCAGCCCAACCTTTGAGAAAATTCGTTAAATCATTGAAATTTGTAGGGCTGTAGCTTGGAGGCAGTTGCAAGAAAAGGGGACCTAAGCGATCGCCCAATCCCTGCATCTGTTCTAAAAACCTTAGAGCACCGGAAAGTGAAGGCTCTAATAACCCATTGTGAGTCAGCGTTTTAGGCAACTTTAAACAGAACTTAAACCCTGGAGGCGTTTCTTCTGCCCAGCGTGAAACGGTTTTTGGGTCAGGAATCGAGTAGAACGTGGTGTTTCCTTCCACACTAGTAAACCGACGACTATAAAGGTTGAGAAAATCGCTCGATCGACTCTTCGCCGGAAACAGATCGCCGACCCAACCTTTGTAAGCCCAAATCGCACAACCAATGTGAAAATTCATCAGCTTACATTCGCTCCAGCACTTGAATTCCTAACAGCGACAGTCCTAATTTCAAGGTCCGAGCTGTCAAATCACACAGCATTAATCGAGAGGTTCTCGCAGGCTCTTCAGCTTGCAGGACGGGACAACGATCGTAGAACTGATTAAACTTTTGACTCAGCTCAAACAGATATTGACATAACCGATTGGGCAACAGATCTTGACTCACAGCATCTAACGTATCTTCTAGCTGCAATAAATGTTTTGCTAACGTTAATTCTGCGTCTTCTTTTAACAGAATTTTTGCCTCAGAGCCTAAGTTTTGAAAGTCAATGGTTCCTTTTCGACTAATTCCTTGAACACGCACATAGGCATAAAGCATATACGGTGCCGTATTGCCTTGAAGTGCCAGCATTTTGTCGTAACTAAACACATAGTTACTCGTGCGATTTTGGCTCAGGTCAGCATACTTGACTGCACTAATTCCCACAATTTGAGACGTATGGGTAATGAATTCTCCAGTCTCCTGGCGATCTTCTTCTTTGAGTCGAGATTCTAAATCTGCACGGGCACGATCGACGGCTTCATCTAACAAGTCGCGTAACCGAATCGTATCGCCCGATCGAGTCTTCAGCTTTTTGCCATCTTCGCCCTGCACTAATCCAAACTGAACGTGCTCGATCGCAATGTCTTCAGGAATCCATCCCGCTCGACGCGCCACCTGAAACACTTGCGCAAAGTGATTGGCTTGCCCAGCATCCGTTACATAAATCAGTCGTTTTGCATGGTCTTGCTGAATGCGATAACGAATCGCTGCCAAGTCAGTCGTCGCGTAGTTGTAGCCACCATCAGACTTCTGAATAATGAGCGGCAAGGGTTGCCCTTCTCGATTCTGAAAGCCGTCTAGAAACACACATTTAGCACCCTGATCTTCGACAAGCAACCCTGCTTTCTCTAAATCTTCCACCACCGAGCCTAACAACGAATTGTAGAAAGATTCCCCGCGCTCTGTGACGCAAATATCTAGGAGATCATAGATAACTTGAAACTCTTTTCGAGACTGTTCGCACAACAAATTCCAAGCCCGAATCGTCGCTTCGGCTCCTGATTGAAGCTGCACCACTTCTTGACGAGATTGTTCTTGAAATTGTGGGTCTTCGTCAAACCGTTGCTTGGCTTTTTTATAGAAGGCAACCAAATCTCCCAAATTTAAAGCATCCGCAGTCGTCAATGCGTCTGGACAAACTTCCCGAAGGTAGGTAATCAGCATTCCGAACTGAGTGCCCCAATCGCCGACATGATTGAGCCGCAAAACATCATGCCCCTGAAATTCAAGAATTCGGGCGATGCAGTCACCGATGATCGTCGATCGTAGATGCCCGACGTGCATTTCCTTAGCAATATTCGGACTCGAAAAATCCACGATCGTCCGCTTCGGTTCTTTAACGGCTTCCACACCCAAGCGATCGTCTACCTGAAACGCTGACAATCTCGCCTCTAAATACTCCGGCTTGAGCGTGAAATTAATAAACCCCGCACCCGCGATCGCAGGAGGCAAACACAACTCCGACACATCAAGCTGCTGAATCAGTTCCTCAGCGATCGATCTCGGCGCTTTTCCTAATCGTTTTGCCAGTGCCATTGGCGCATTTGACTGATAGTCTCCAAACTTTGGGTTGCTCGTAGGCACCAGCATGGGGTCAGTTTCTGCGAACGCTTCCCCAAAAGCAGCAACTAATGCTTGCTCAAGACAACTTCTTAATTGGGCGACAACCCCTTTGGGCAATGAAGCATTCGTGGCGTTCATAATCTCAAAACCTGCAAACAGAGTAGCTACTTGAAATTGACTATCTATCTAAGATAGCGACCTGACTCTCCATCATTCAGCAAGAGCGATCGTTTGGGCAAGAGACCCAATAAAGTTTGATTGAGAAATTTATAACTATTTTTGGCTCGATCCGTTTATTCCATCTGGAAAGTCTTGTACTCGACTTGAATCTTTTCCCAGTTGCTCTTCTAGAAACTGGGGAATGCTAAACCTGGCTTCTCATGATCTACCTTTACTACAAAAATAGCGAGTGCCCCATGCCACTAACTCTAAAAGTCCTCACTCAAACGACCTTCAAACGCAAGCCGCTTCAATCTTCAGAACTCCCTGAAGACCTTAAGCAAGCTATTCAAGCTAGCAAAGAGTTTCAACTCGACTCCTTTGACGTTGAACGCGACCACGCCCGATGTTTCTTTTCTAAAGACACCTTTAAAGGCACCAAAGTTTGGTATGCCTTTGGCAAACACGTTGAGATCCGAAAAGATGGGGTTCGAGTCTTTCCAAAGCCTGTCCCCAAGACGATTAAACTCAACATTCCCTATAAGTCGCAACGGGACAATGAGTTGAATCCTAACGGGTCTTGTAACGTGACATCGCTTGCGATGTGCTTTGAGTTTTTGGGCGCTAAGCGTAAGACATCCGTGGGTCAATTTGAAGATGAATTGTATGACTATGCAGAAAGAAAGGGTTTAAGCCGCCACGACCCCCATGATCTCGCTGTGATTGCCGAAGCCTATGGGGTGCGTGATGATTTTAGAACCGATGCCACGATCGCTCAAGTCCAAGAGTGGTTAACAGACGGCAAACCTGCGGTGATTCATGGATACTTTACCGATTTTGGTCACATCGTTGTCTTGGCAGGCTTTGACGAAGACGGCTTTATTGTCAACGATCCCTATGGTGAATGGTATTCATGGGGCTACGATCGCAACGCCCTCGGCTTAGAAGACAACAAAGGAAAGTTTATTCGCTATTCCTACAGCATGATCACTCGCTTGTGCATTCCAGATGGCAACTTCTGGGTTCACTTTATCTCTAAGCCTTGACGAATCTCATGCTCAAATCTAGCCAGGGCGATCGCGTCATGGGGGCACTACTCGAAATGAAGTCCACCCCAGTCTCGGCGATCGCCCGAATCGTCTCGATCGTCACATTTCCTGAAGCCTCAATCTTAATGCGATCGCTACTTTGCCGAATTTTCTTCACAGCACTTTGCATTAAATCAAGCGGCATATTATCTAGCATGATGATGTCTGCCTTGTGCTGCAAGGCTTCTTCGACTTGCTCTAAACTCTCTGTCTCAACTTCGATCGTCAGGGGATAGGGGATGTGAGCACGAACTTGGGCGATCGCCGCTCCAATGCCGCCTGCCGCCACAATGTGATTGTCTTTAATCATCACAGCATCATCAAGTCCCATCCGATGATTTACCGCTCCACCCACCTGAGACGCATATTTCTCTAGCAGCCGCAATCCTGGTGTTGTCTTGCGTGTATCGACCAGTCGAGCCGGAAGATCCTCAATTTTCTCGACATACGTTCGAGTCATGGAGGCGATCCCAGATAATCGCATCGCCAAATTGAGGGCAACTCGTTCTCCGGTCAGCAGCGCATCAAACGACCCTTGCATTTCGGCGATCGTCTCCCCTTTTTGGCAAGCTCTTCCTTCTAGAGCCACCGCTTTAAAAGTCACGAACGGATCTAATAAGTAAAAAACTCTGGCAGCGATCGGTAATCCAGCAACTACGCCATCTTCTTTAGCCACCCATTTAGCAACCCCGATGGCGTGACTTTGCTGAGTGCCAGCCAGAAATAGGCTTTGAGTGGTGCGATCGCCTCGACCAATATCTTCTAAGAGCCAGTCTTGAAGGTGGCGATCGAGCACCAAGAACGGAGGCAGTACGGGGCTTGAATAATTCATCAAACTATCTAAGAGGTTCATCACTAGACGCTATTGGGTCTAGCCTATCGTCTCTCAGAGGCGATTTGAACCGTTATTTTCAATGTTATTAGGTTTAGATCTCCCTAAATCTGCATCAATAAAGAAGGGATTTAACCCGTGGAGCGATCAACGGATATCGAATTAATTGGGAGAGGCGTTTTGAATCAAGAATTGGATGCAGGATTGAAGCGATCGACGGCGATCGTGGTGTTTGACATCGATGGCGTTGTGCGAGATGTCGGGGGTTCTTATCGTCGCGCGCTCGCTGACACCGTAGAACAATTTACTCAAAATGCCTACCGCCCGACCCCTGAAGAAATCGATAGTCTTAAGTCAGAAGGGACGTGGAATAACGATTGGGAAGCCTCTCAGGAGCTAGTGTATCGATATTTTGAGAGCCAAGGCACTTCACGCAGTTCGATCGACCTCAATTATCCAGAATTAGTCGCCTTTTTTCAGTCTAAATATCGCGGCACCGATTCTGAGCATTGGACAGGCTATATCTGTGACGAGCCACTGCTTTTAGAATCTGCGTATCTGGATTCGCTGACCCGATCACACATTCGCTGGGGCTTTTTTAGCGGGGCGACGAGAGCCTCTGCAAACTATGTGCTAGAGAAGCGGTTGGGATTGCAGTCTCCCGTTTTAATCGCGATGGAAGATGCTCCGGGTAAGCCTGACCCCACCGGACTGTTTGAGAGTGTGCAGCGTCTTGAAAATCAGCCTGAATCGATGACTCCAGTGATTTATGTCGGGGATACCGTCGCTGATATGTATACGATCGATCGATCGCGAACCATGCAGCCCGATCGAGACTGGATCGCGATCGGAGTTCTCCCTCCCCATGTTCAGCACACTTCTGAGCAAAGCAGATCCTACAAAAACTTGCTAATGCAAGCAGGAGCCGCCATTGTGTTTAACAATGTCCAGGAACTCACGCCTGAAAAAGTTTTTGAATTAGTTCAGCTTCAAGCTACTCATCGTTAACGTGAGTTTGATGAGTTTTGTTTGCGTGGTTGTTCAGCCCTTCAGCCTTCTAAATTCTCCACTCTGGGTGACTTTAAGATTGGATTTCCAGTTCAGAGTCTCCAACAATGAGAGATTTAGCGATTATCCATCCACTCATCTGAAGGTGTAACAGTTTGCTTGAGTCGCTGCAAACAACCACTGCAACGCAGCAGAATCTTTTGTCAGCCGCTCCAAGCGAATTGTTATACTGCTGACTGTTCGTGGCTTTCAACATACATCCGTAAGGCTGAGTTAATTAAAGCTTTATATCACCCACCTTGAGCTTGAAACCATTGCAATACATCAGGCTCGATCTGAACTAGCTGCTGTGCTTGGGAAGCGGGAATTCTTAGCGTAGCTTTCTCAAAAAATTCCTCTGTCAATGGTGAGATATCAGATTGACACTCCCCAGCCCTAAAGGGACGGGGATTCTTTAATCTACGAGCCAACTTGCTCAGGCAGGATTGCTCCAACGAGAGTAGAGGTCGATTCTCCTAAAGCGTTGCTTGCATCCAGTGCAAAGGTTCCAGTGTGCCCCACCGTACCCAATCCCCGACTGAGGATGTTTCTAGCTGCATTCTGGTCACGGTCTAAGACACAGCCACACAAACAGGTGTGCGTTCGTGTACTCAAAGCTTTTTTGACCACTTCACCGCAGCTAGAGCATTCTTGGCTCGTGTATTGAGGATTCACCGCAATGGTGATCCTTCCAAACACTTTTCCAAAGTATTCAATCCAGACTCGGAATTGAAACCAAGATGCGTCGTTAATCGACTTGGCAAGACAATGATTCTTCACCATGTTTTTGATTCTCAAATCTTCGTAGGCGACAACATCGTTGGATGTGATGACGCACCGTGCGAGTTTCACCGCATGGTCTTTACGCTGCCTACTTATTTTGAGATGGCGTTTACCAAGAATCTGTCTTGCTTTGCGCCGGTTAATTGACCCTTTCACCTTGCGAGAAACACGCTTCTGTGAGCGCTTGAGAACGGCTTCACCCTTGCGAAGAAAGCGAGGATTCTCAATCATTAGCCCGTCTGAATCGGTGTAGAACTCTTTCAAGCCCACATCCAACCCAATCGCATTTCCTGAAGGTTCTAGAATCTCTGTTCGATTCACATCCACGCAAAACTGAACATACACTCCATCTGCACGTCTCACCAATCTGACCCGTTTAATTTGGTCGATTGAGTAGAAGCCTAGATCGCGAGTTCCTTTCAGCTTCAAGCGCCCAATGTTCTTTTTATCGGTGAACGTGATGGCGTTACGGTCCTCTGCCAGCTTCCATCCAGAGGTCTTGTACTCCACAGAGCGACAATCTTTCTGGAATTGGGGAAATCCTTTTTTACCAGGAATCCCTTTCTTGCAGTTCTCGGAAAATCGGTTAATTGATGACCAGGCTCGTTCCGCGCTGGCTTGTCTTGCCATGCTATTCAATTCATCGGCAAACGGGAAATTCTTAGCCAGAACAGCGCAGTATTTCTGCAAGTCATTCTTGCCCGTGCCCTTTACATCCATCCAGAGCCGAATACAGCTATTGCGAATGAATTGAGCCGTCCGCATGGCTTCACCTACTGCTTTGAATTGATTTGATTTCCCGTATGTCTTGAACTCTAAAACAAGCATCGTTTCGTTGCTTGCACTTGGCGAAGCCTAATCCGTTTACGATATTCTTATCCTATCGTGTTGCGTATAAGAATAGTTAAATCGTACCAATCTTTATCAACGCTTTAGACTCTGCTTGCTTCCGCAATCGTGGGAACCCCTTCTTCATCCCCATGCTTAAAAGACAGGGGCTTTAAGGGTTCCCGAACCCTCCCATCCGGTAAACTTGTGGATATGTCACGAGTGTATCTGTATGCAGTGCGACGCAAGATGGAGCGCGATATCAAAGAAGAGCGCACGTTTACTTCGATGGCAGAAAAGCTCTATTTTTTGTGTGAATTGTCGTGGGAAATGCTGTCGAGCGATCGCATGAGTCTCAACTATCGCGAGTTTCCTGATCGGATTCGCCGCTTGTTTGGGTCTGTGGTTCATGAAGAAAAAGACCTCGACCACTGGCACTATGACATGATGGGTCAGACGATGCTGATTCGCAATGCCGATGGGGATTATATGCCTGCACGTCGATCGCTTTTGGAGTTCTTTGTCGCCTACAAGTTCGCCGCTGAATTGGGTGCTTTAGCTCCTGATTTCCTAGAGTTAGCGCAGGCACAATCTTGTTGAGACAGAAGTGCGGAGCCACAAGATTACAATTGGTCTGGCTACTTCCAATGTGAGTTAGCTAGTTAGACGGGAATCCCCACGCCATACTTTTCGTTGGCGTGGGATGAAAGGCGCGTGAGTTGCAGCGCGAGGGTGAATGATGTTTGACGAGAGAACCATCAGCGCTGCAATGAACAAACTCTCAGGCGGCGAACGAGCGAAACGCATATAGGGTAAGGCTTATGGTACAATACGAAGGGTTGTTGACCCGCTCAGGCTCTCGAACCGATAGGACACGTAGCAGTTATATGCTTGCCACGGAAAGAAAGTAGCTGGGGAAGGAACATATCTTGCTGGTGGGCTATTCTTACTCAATCCCCTGCGGAGGGAAACCCTCCTCCAGGGTTGAGCGCTTGCCGTAAATCCATGATGTGTTGTGCGAATCACAAATCAAACTCCTTGGGAAGAAGGGAGTCTGCCAGGGCAGCGTTACGGAACGTATGCGAGAGTCAGGGCGATTTGATCGTCAAACCTCTAGAGGCTTCGTAAGACCTGAACTGCGTATGTAGGGAGGGCTAAAGCCGATGAAACTGGAAGCCTAGACTGTATGCTTTGCATCAGTATAGGTACTTCACCATCGTCTTTCTAGATGGGTGAGTCAATCGATCCATCAACCTCCCTGAAGCTCAACATTTTTGCCTTGGTTGCGGCATCCTCAACAATTTGGGACGATCGACCAGAGCAAACTACTTGCTATCAGCATTGTCCGCCCCCCTGTAGAAGTCTTTAACCACCGTGTCTTCAGAACAATCTGCGTCTTCTCCTCTTCAGGCGAGTTCTTCAAGT
>JBBRMC010000042.1:0-13145 GCA_038231055.1 Leptolyngbyales cyanobacterium | reverse complement strand
TTCCCATTCTGAGGGATACTTTTCTGAGAGCTAAGTGCGATCGCGCCGAGGATCAATAATGCCTAAGTCGAATCGAGATAGAGAGAGTCCAATGGATGAAGATAGCATTGATATGGATGCCCCCACTGTCACCCTGACCGACGAGGCAGGGCTAACCCTTAACTGCTACATCGAGCATTCTCTAGAGGTCGAAGAGCAGGAATATGTCTTGCTGCTTCCAGTGGACTCTCCTGTAGAAATTTTTGCTTGGCAAGAAGACGGAGAGGAAGACGAAGCAGTTTTAGTCGAAGATGAGGAAGAACTCAGTCGAGTCTTTTCCACCGCTAGAGCCGTGTTAGAAGAGCAAAACTTAACGCTTAAGCGCACAGCCGTCGTGCTGACCGTTGAGGGCGATTTGCCTGACTTTGTAGAAGACGAAGACGAGTGGGCAGGGGTTGAGTCTGACTCAGATGATGAGCAAGAAGAACTCCAGCTTTTGTCTAGCTTCTATCACGAAGAGCAGGAGTATGCCATTTATGCGCCGCTTGATCCCTTCTTTATTTTGGCGAGAATGGACGAAGAGGGACAACCTCATCTGCTCTCGGAAGAAGAGCTGAAAAAGATCGAGCCGATGTTACCCATGATCGAAGACCAACTCTTTGATGAAATGGAGTAGCTAACGCGGGTGGAGGGTGAACTGATTTTGATTTCTCTTCCCCTCCACTCATCAGAACTTCTAATAAATCTTGACTCGTAGCTCCTTAGCGTCGATTATTTGTTCTGACTCCAGCGATCGCTACGTGTTCAATTCACATCATCGCCATGAAAGCTGTTCAGAGAATTGCAAAATCGTCGTTTTATCTGCTGCTGATTGGGTCGGCAATCGGGTTGTCGGCGTGGCAGGCAAATGCCTGGTGGAACTGGGCAAGTGCGCCTACGGTGCAGTCTATGCCTCAGCAGGGCAAGCGAGTCATGATTCAAATTCCACCCGGAACATCGGCTCAGCAGATCGGGCAAGAATTAGAGACGGCAGGGCTTATTAAATCAGCAAAAGCCTGGGAACTGTGGACGCGCTGGCTGATGTGGAAACAGCCCGACGGGGGCTTTCAAGCCGGAAACTACGATTTGTCAACGTCAGAGACGCTGCAAACGATCGCTCAAAAAATTTGGACGGGGGATGTCGCTCAACGCAGTTTCACCATTCCTGAAGGCTGGTCGCTTAAGCAGATGGCAAGCTATTTTGAGCAGCAGGGCTTCTTTAAGGCACAAGATTTTCTCAATGCCGCCAGTCAACTCCCTACCGGAAAATATCCCTGGCTACCGACTGGGCTTTCGAGTTTAGAGGGCTTTCTCTACCCAGATACTTACCAGATTTCAGCCGGGGTTGAGGTAACTCCCAGTGCAGTGATTTCTCAAATGCTCGATCGCTTCGAGCAGGTGGCGTTACCTGTCTACAATCAAGAGCGCAGTCAGACTCAATTCTCACTAGCGCAATGGGTGACGTTGGCAAGCATCGTTGAGAAAGAAGCCGTGGTCGCGTCAGAGCGTCCTCTCATTGCTGGAGTCTTTATAAGTCGCTTAAAACAAAATATCCCATTGGGGTCAGATCCCACTGTTGAATACGCGTTGGGCATTCAACAAACCAAAGAGCAGCCACTCACCTTAGACCAAGTGAGAGTGGCATCTCCCTATAACACTTATGTGAATGCGGGATTGCCGCCTGCTCCGATCGCCAGTCCTGGGGTTGCCAGTCTCAAAGCCACCTTAAAACCCGAAGCCACCGATTATCTCTATTTTGTGGCGAAGTATGACGGCACTCATGTCTTTAGCCGCACCTTAGGCGAGCATGAGGCAGCCCAGGAAAGCATTCGAGATACGATCGAGGCTCAGCAGCCGTCTCCATCGCCAGAGAAGGCACAGCCTAAAAAATCCGGTAATTAGATTACGTTCAAACATCGATATGGATTGGAGGGAATTGATTTCTATTGCAGTCTCTAGATCATAAAGAGGAGTCTGCTATCATGTTAGGCTCTGCGTTTTTCTGCACAAGCGTCTAATAAAGAATTTCCTTTATCTACTGAACACTTACTGATTACTGGACTGGGTTTTATGTCTTGGGGCAAACTTTTACAACCTGATCTCTTTCTAGAAAGCTCTATTCTCAGTTTGACTCCCGAGATAATTCAGCGTTCTGGTCTCAAGGGTCTTGTGCTAGACGTAGATGAAACGCTGGTGCCAATCACTTCGGCTCATGCGTGTGAGGAGCTACAGCCGTGGGTTGAAGCGGTGCAGCAGGTGGCGACGCTCTGGCTGGTTAGCAATAATATTAGTGAGCCTCGCATCAAACGGATTGCCGACCCGCTCTGCTTGCCCTATATTACTGGAGCCGCAAAGCCATCTCGTCGAAAGCTGAGACGCGCCTTAACGGGGATGAATCTGCCCCCCGAACAGGTTGGAATGGTGGGCGATCGCTTGTTTACAGACGTTTTAGCCGGCAATCGTTTGGGAATGTTTACGGTATTGGTGAAGCCAATGGTAGACCCTACAGAAGCCGTTCGACACTACCCGGTTCACAACTTTGAGGTTTGGCTTTCTCAACTGCTGGGTGCTTCGTTGATTCCTCACAAGCCCTAACGCTGAGAACTCAGTTGCAATATTGCTTCAGCTTTTTTAACACAGAGCAAAGCGCCAACCCTCACCTTATAAGAGACACTGGCGCTTTGTTCTATTTACAGACCTCTACAGTGGCATAGAGTCAACGATCGAAGAAGGCACCAATTGATTGCCGCAAATACTCAAACTGAAAATATTCAAGCAAGCGATCGCCCGAATCGGCTCTGACTAACCCTAAAATTATCTCTGGTAGAGCCGCTCGATTTGGAAACACCAAGTAGCGTGGCTCCCATTGAGGCTGAAATTTCTCTTTAAATTGATGCAGCCCTTTGAAGTTATAGAACTGGTTGAGGTGATTAAATAAATAGTTCAAGGCTTTCTCAACCTTACGGGCACTTGGCTTTGCACCAACTCCCGCTAAGGGCGAAAGACTGAGATTAAAGCTGTCATACTCTGCCTCCTTAAAGTGCTGAAACATTGAGACAAACAGAAAGTCCATCGTGCCTTTTTCGGCATCTAATCGGTGGCGCATTAAATCGATCGTGACTTCGCGACGGTTATAGCCAGACAGCAAATTTGCAAAGGCGACGACCTGATTATCCGCATCATAGACAACCGCGATCAAGCAATCTCGCAAATAGTCTTCATCAAACCAGCCGATCGAGAACTGTTTTTCTGACCCTTGTTTATCTTTGAGCCATTCATCACTGACGGGCTTTAGCAGCTTAAATAAGTCTGGCTGAATGGGCGATTCATAAAGATTGAAACGATAGCCTGCTTTGGTGGAGCGGTTTTGCGCGGTGCGGAGGTTTTGCGCGGCTTTTCCTTTGAGCGTAAACGTGGTTAAGTCTACGATCGCTTCTTCACCGATTTGAATCTGCTGAAATCCTAACGTGCGATAACGCTCTAACTGCTCGGCTGACGTTTCATAAAACGCAGGAAACCAATCATTAAGATCACAGAATTGACTAAATGTGATAATGGCTTCAATTCGATCGTCAGGGGCACCAATGGGATCACCCAGCACGATCGCGGCTCGACCTTTAGCAACGTATGCGATTACACTGTGCCCTGACGGACTGAAATAGTAGGATTTGTCTTTGAGTAACGACAATCGCGCTAAAGAAGTCTGTCCATATTGGTCAATCAAATCTCTGGCTCGCCTATGCTCAGCGATCGTTGCCGGATCGCCTCTTAGCAATACCGGACGCAACAGCATGAACAACGCATAAGCTAATGTGGCGGCTCCCACAATGTAAATAGAGTTGATAAAGAAAGCACCATATCGAGTCGTAGATTCTAACCCAGCGTTATCTTCAGTGAAAAAAATCGCTAGCGTTTGCTCGATCGACGCAAACAACCCAAAGTTAACAGGCTCACCATTAACTTTAAATTTGTCATCAAGAATATAAAACCCAGCCGTTCCATACGCCAGAGTAAAGAGTAATGCTTCAATCAGAATGCGAATGCCCTGAAAAATAGACGGACGATCAGAGCGAGCCGTAAACGTCTTCCGCATCACGATTAATTGAACCAGAGGCACGATCGCTAGCAAACTCTCCTCATAGTCCAATCCTTTAATCAGGTGACTGGCGATCGAGATGCATAACAAGGCAACTGTGAGCAACCAAGCCACCCGCTTACGTCGCAGAAGATTGGCTGCCAGAGTCAGGAGCAAAAAGCCCGTTAAGGCTGCAAAGACGTGCCCACCTGCTCGAATCGGAAACGGAAACAGAGGCATCAGCCATCTGACTCGTCCGGGTAAGCTAGGTGAGATCGCCGATATGACGTTGACTAAACCGACTAAGCCCGTCCAGAGCGACACTGTCCAGAGTGCGATGCGCGTGCGATGGGTTAGCCCGATCGCGAGGGGCATCTTGTGCTGACCCTTGGCACTCATGGTTTAGACTCTCCGAGAGAAGGTGTAGGCGAGAGGTCTACTGTCTTGAGCTGATTGGCTTCCTGCATACTTGGTTTTTCTGGGGTTGTGGTATCAGCTTTAGCGTCAGAAAGAGCAGCTTTAAACTGTTTTCCTACAAAACTCAACGAGTCTGTCAGGTGTTTATGCCAATAATTCCAGCCTACATTTTTCCCAACGATCCCATGCCCTCCTGGAAAGACATGAAACTCATTAGGAATCTTTAACTGATCGAGGGTTTGATGAAATTGCTGAGTGGTTTGTAAATATTTAGCATCCTCTTTCCCTGCATCTAAGTACACCCGCAATCGGGGACGGATCTCTACGGGGATCTGCTGAACAAAGAATTGCGGGCTATTTGCTTCACCACTATTGTCTATAAAGTAGCCCGTGTGACTAAAGAAAATATGGAATTGATTGAGATAGCGCAACCCGATATTCAACGCGCCCCAACCGCCCGAAGACAACCCTCCGATCGCCCAAAACTGCGGATCGTTCAGCGATCGATAGCGAGTTTTAATCTCGTTGACCAAATCTGAGCCAATCAACGTGGCAACGTTGCCGTTGGCTCCGTCGTAATATTGAGGGTCCCAAAAGGGACTGGTGCCTCGGTTATCGTTGCCGTCTGGGGTGATGACGATCGCAGGGGGAAGCTTGCGCGCTCGATAAAGGTCATGCAGAACCGAAGTTAGAGTCGCTTTGTCTTCAAAGTCTCGCTCACTGCCGTGCCCGCCGTGCAGCAACACAATCACGGGGTAGCGCTGATTTGAGTTTTTGTTATAGCCAGGAGGTAAGACCACTCCATAGCGTCGCTCACCCATTGCCTCACTGTTAAACGTCTGAACCCGGAAAGAAAGCCCGGTTTCTAGTTCGGCTTTAGGAGGGTCGATCTGTGGTGCCCCTGCGATAAAGACATACCAATAGCCCCCGACTGCCAAAACCGTGAGACCTAATGCGCTGAGAATTAGTAGGGTACGAGAGAGCCGTTTAGAACGCTTCATTCAGAGAATTCGTAGATAGGGAGAAAGTTCATCCATCTAGAATAATCGCAGTTTCTAAACTCTCTCCACTTTCTCCTGGGAAGTTGGACGGTTTAGCAGAGTGTCCTGTCTGCCTTCTGGGAGTCGATCGTCTATGAAGTCGAGCTAAGACAAGTCATCTGAAGGACTTTCAGATTCCTGGAGATTTGAGCGGCTCATATCATGGCGCTGTCTCCAAATTTCTAAACTGAGAATGCAAGTGATGAGCCAAACTAGCCCTGCCGCGTATCCCCCGACCACATCGGTGAGCCAATGCACCCCTAGATAGAGACGGCTGAAGCCAATCAGCAAAATGAGCAGCGTTGCCATCGTCGCAATCACTCCCCGCCAACGACGAAACTGAGTAGCCAACAAATAGCCCAACAGCCCATACATCACCATTGATAGCATTGCATGACCACTCGGAAAGCTGTAATCCGTCACATCTACAATGCGTGACCATAACTCAGGACGCGATCGCGCAAACAAGTTTTTGAGTACAAAATTTAGCCCTAACGCACCAAACCCAGCGATCGCGATCGTCATTGCCTCTGCTTTGCGATGTCGGAGCAACAAAATTACACTCAACCCCACACAAATCAAGAGCAGCACGGTTGGATCGCCGATATCCGTAATAAACACAATAATGGGGTCGAGCCACGGTCTTTGCAGAGATCGAATCGATAATAAAACATTCGCGTCAAAGGCTTGAGTTTCATGCTCAAAGACTTCTTCTGCAATGTAAGTAAATAACCATAGGGCGATCGCTGCCAGTGCCAAGCCTCCTAACCGAACTGCTGTCAGCAGAGGTTGTAATTTAAGTCCAAATTTGCGCCGCCATAAAGCGATTATTTTTCTGCTTAAATCGCGAATCCAATCAAATAGCATGGGCAGCGTGATTTTTTTGACCAATGCTTCTATTAATTCATGACCTGCGCCTAATTACTCCTAGCCTAAAGAACGAACTTTTTGACCTGTGCTCTTGTGGTAGAGCAGAAGTATTCATATATTTGATCCGTTGCCGCTATTCTCTTGCATGACTTCTGAAACCTCCTCTACTCCGCCCAGCACTCCACCTGTTGAGGTTAGCCCACCCGCCTCGGAGGTCGATCCTACGATTCAGGTTCGTCTCAAAAGCGAAGGCGGACGGCTCGTTCTCACCCTTCCCCCCGACTCAGAAGTGACTGATCCCAAGGCATCCCTTGCTCTGACATGGGGCGAGGTTTGGCAGCAGTTCAAACAGCAGCTAGATGCCAAAGAGCGCTTTTGGCAACCTGAAACTCTTGTAGATTTGGTCGTCAACGATCGCCTACTCGACGCTCGACAACTGCAAGCGATCGCCGATGCTCTGAGCGAAGCCCAACTTCAACTCAAGCGAGTTTTTACGAGTCGTCGTCAAACAGCCGTCGCTGCTGCCACTGCGGGCTACTCGATCGAGCAGCAGACTTCTGCCCCAGTGACTCCGCTCAATCAGGCTCAGGTCGAAGCGGGGCAAGCGATGGACGAGCCGCTTTATCTTCAAATGACGCTGCGATCGGGCACCGAAATTCGACATAACGGCACGGTGGTTGTGTTAGGCGATCTTAATCCTGGCAGCAGCGTGATTGCAGAAGGCGACATTCTCGTGTGGGGACGGCTGCGGGGCGTGGCTCACGCAGGCTGCAAGGGCAATGCCCGATGTTTGATCATGGCGCTGCAACTCGAACCAACCCAAATTCGGATTGCTGATTTTGTAGCGAGAGCGCCCGAAACCCCTCCGGCTCAATATCACCCCGAAGTGGCATATGTCGCCCCTCAAGGCAATATTCGCATTGCCAGAGCAACGGAGTTTGTCAGACAACCATCGCCAGAGAAAGCGAGCAAAGAGGGATAAGAGTGAGCCGTGTTTTAACTAGCAGTGGGGTTTGGGAGGCGATAAGTCCCGCGCTCTACGCAAAGCATGAGCGTCGGCATACATGGACATCCCAAGCGCCTGAGCAGAGCGAAGAAGCACTCTCTCAAAACATTTAACAGAAAACTCAAATCTGTTAAACTGTTGGAATGTTGAGCATGACTTACAGTTACCGAATTTATCCAGACCTCACCCAAGAAGCCAAAATGCTTTCTTGGATGGAGCAATGTAGAAAGGTCTACAACCATGCTCTGCGAGAGCGCAAGGACTGGATTAGTTCGCGTAACTGTGCGATCAATGCTTGCAGTCTTAAAGCGGAATACATCATTCCTGCCGACGTACCGTATCCTGATTACTACAAACAGCAAAACGCGCTGACAGTCGCCAAGAACGACATTCCTGAACTCAAGAAAGTTCAGTCTCAAGTGCTGCAAGATGCCCTGCGCCGAGTTGATAAAGCCTTCAAATTCATGAAAGAACGGAATTTTGGATTCCCGCGATTTAAGAAGTTTGGGCAATACCGCTCGTTCGTGTTTCCGCAATTCAAAACTAACCCCTTGCGCGGGAACTGCCTCAAATTGCCGAAAGTTGGGGACATCACCATCAATCTGCACCGCCCAATTCCGGATGGATTTGAGGTCAAGCAGGTCAGAGTGGTGAAGAAAGCGTCGGGCTGGTATGCCCAACTGATTCTGCAATGCGATGTTCAAGTGCCCGATATTTTGCCGCATGGTGAACCCATCGGGATTGATTTGGGACTGGAAAAGTTCTTGGCGGTTTCGACCGGAGCGTTGATTCAAAGACCCCGCTTTTTTGTGAACTTGCAAGGCAAGCTGAAATGGCTGCAACGCAAATTGAGAAACAAAAAGAAGGGTTCTGCGAATTACCGGAAAGCCCAAGCCAAGATTCGACGACTGCATGAACAGATTCACACTACCAGACGAGAGTTCCACTTTCAAACGGCTCACCAACTCTGTGACGGCGGAGGCATGATTTTTGCCGAAGACCTCAACCTCAAAATGATGAGTCGAGGGATGCTGGCAAAACATTGTCTGGACGCAGCGTGGGGTAGTTTCCTCGATATCCTGAAATGGGTGAGTTGGAAGCGCGGCGTGTTCTTTGCCAAGGTAGACCCCAACGGGACGAGCCAAACTTGCCCCAACTGCGGAGCGCACACCGGAAAGAAAGAATTGAGTAAGCGTGTGCATGAGTGCGGTGAGTGTGGATACGTGACCGATAGAGATGTTGCTGCTGCCCAAGTGGTAATGCAGCGTGGACTTGTAGCCGTTGGACAAACGGTGTTACTGCCTGTGGAGGAAGGTTGCTTGGGAACCCCGATGAAGCAGGAACCCTCGGTTGCGAAGCCGAGAAGCCAGCGCTCTATTGCGAAGCAATGAGCGTCTGGAGAATGTCACCTTCGGTTTAGGATTGAGCCAATCGATCGAGTTTTCTGATACTGTGGGCTGAAGGTTCACGCCGATCGCTTCTCAATGATCGGGGTTGCGTATAGTTTGGAAAGCTTATAAGAGTCGATCCAGTTGGGTCAACGCTTGTCGTTCTGTAGTCGCATCATTGCAATGGCTCGTATCATCGTCATCACATCGGGTAAAGGTGGAGTCGGCAAAACCACCTGCACAGCAAACATCGGTATGGCTCTGGCAAAACGGCGACGTAAGGTTGCGGTCATTGATGCCGATTTTGGTTTGAGAAATCTTGACCTCTTGCTAGGGTTAGAAAATCGAGTGGTCTACACCGCTGTCGAGGTGTTATCGGGGCAGTGTCGTTTAGAGCAGGCACTCGTTAAAGACAAACGGTTTAATAATTTGGTGCTGCTTCCAGCGGCGCAAAACCGCACTAAAGATGCCATCAATCCCGATCAAATGCGGCAATTGGTGAATGCTCTGGCAAGAGTCTATGAATATATTTTGATTGACTGCCCCGCCGGAATCGAGATGGGCTTTCAAAACGCGATCGCGGCTGCCAAAGAAGCTCTGATCGTTACGACTCCTGAAATTGCAGCCGTGCGAGATGCCGATCGAGTGATTGGCTTGCTTGAAGCAAACAACATTAAACGCATTCATCTGATCGTCAATCGTCTCAAACCAGCGATGGTAGCGGCAAACGATATGATGTCGGTCGAAGATGTGCAAGAAATTTTGGCGGTGCCATTAATTGGCGTAGTTCCAGATGACGAACGGGTGATTGTCTCGACCAACAAAGGCGAACCGCTCGTCTTGTCTGAGACTCCTTCTACAGCGGGTACTGCGTTTGATAACATCATTCGTCGCTTAGAAGGTGAAAATGTGCCCTTTCAAGAGCTTGCAGTGCCGCCTGACAGCTTTTTCACTCGACTGCGTAAACTGCTGTCGAATAAGTGAGTTAACCCACTGAAGTTTCAACGGCTGCATCGTTTCTAGTTGCTCTACTCTGATTTCTTCTAGCTCTCCATGATCATTGAACTTCTCGAACGACTTTTTCCACGCGGGGGCGACAACAGCCGCCAAGATGTCAAGCGTCGCCTCAAGCTGGTGCTAGCGCACGATCGGGCAGATCTCCCTCCCAGCGTTATCGAGGCGATGCGAAAAGAAATTCTAGAAGTGGTTTCTCGATATGTTGAACTTGACGATGAAGCGACTGAAATTTCGCTCGAAAACAATCAGCGATCGACTGCACTAATCGCAAATCTCCAGATTCGTCGAATCAGACCGATCGAACCAGAAGTCTTAGTTGAGGCTCCAAACACGGGACTTGATCTAACGTTGACCGAGCCTGCTGCTCTAGAATTGACCCAAGACGAGCCAGTCAGCAACGATAAGTGAACCTGCGATCGCCCTGCTTGAAAATTGTTGTAGGGTGATATCTAGGTGAAGCGATCGGAGAAAGTCACTATGCTGAAAACGATTCTGGTTGCGTTAGATGTTGAGCCTGACCCACTGGCAAATCAAGTCATACAAACCTTGCATCAGCTTCATCTTGAGCCGACTATGATGGTGGTTTTGGCACACGTTATTCCCGCTACGCAGACCGAGGTTGAAATAGCGGTCGATCGACCCCAGACAAGTTTAGAGGGCTTTCCTCACGATCGAATTGACAAGCAGCTTCACGGGTATCAAAAAACGTTGCCCTGTCCCAGTGAAATCGAGATTGTGACGGGCGAACCCGTTGAAGAGATTCTGCGATTGGCAAACATTTATAAGACTGACTTGATTTTGATCGGCAGTCGCGGGCTGACGGGAATGCAGAAAATTTTATTAGGATCGGTTAGTAGTCAGATTGTGACCGATGCCCCTTGCTCAGTATTGGTCGTGAAACCTCGGTAGGGAGACGTTCCATCGGAACGTCTCTACGGGGGTTATGCCATGACCATGCCGCCATCGACATTCATGACTTGTCCGGTGATGTAGGCAGCAGCCGGAGCCGAGGCGAGAAACTGAATCAGCCCCGCTACTTCATCGGGTTGCCCGTAGCGACCGAGGGGGATGTATTTGAGGATTTCATCGGACTTGAGATTCTGAGTCATGTCGGTGGTGATGAATCCTGGAGCGACGGCATTGACGGTGATGCCGCGCGGAGCAAGCTCTTTGGCAACGGTTTTGGTGAATCCAATCACGCCCGCTTTTGCAGCGCTGTAGTTTGCCTGTCCGGGGTTGCCCATTTGTCCGGCGACAGAGGTGATATTGACAATGCGCCCCGATCGCTGTTTGAGCATAACTTTGCTAACGGCTTTGGTGCACAAGAAAACGCCTGTGAGATTGAGATCGATGACGGCTTGCCAATCTTCGAGCTTCATTCGCAGCAGCAAGGTATCGCGAGTGATGCCCGCATTGTTGACGAGCACGTCAATTCTGCCCCACTTCTCGATCGTAGCATTGACCAACGCATCGACTTGATCCGCTTTAGAGACATCGGCAGCCACCGCGATCGCGGCGCTTCCCATCGCTTCAATGTCCTTCACCACGGCATCAGCCGCAGCGCTTGAGCTGGCATAGTTAACCACTACATTTGCGCCTTCAGATGCCAGTGCTAACGCGGTTGATCGCCCAATGCCCCGAGATGCCCCAGTGACGATCGCGACTTTCCCCTGCAATTGCTGTGATGCGACTGGCGACGCTTCCATAAATTTGTTTCCTGCTAACAGTGTGCGGATATCATCATATCGAGACATGGGGAGTTTTGAATTTTTGCGCTCAAACACTTAAAATTGCAAAGAGTCAACCCTTGACGACTTGAACTGCTCAATGTCGATCGGAAAGTTGGTTTTTTGCGAGATGAAGAGTAGGATTGCATCTATCGTCTTGTCTATGCTTAGAAAAACTGAAGCGACAGCGCTGTTCTTACAAGAGTCTATGACTAGAGATCGCGGCATTCCAGATCGGCGGATTCCTAAATCACAAAAACGAGGAAAACCGTTCGGCTTACCCTCTACAGAGTCATCGCCTCTGCATCCATCGAGCCAACCTCCAGAGACGATCGGGGCGGCTCCATCTCAGCATTCCAATCCATCTGGGACTCAACCCTTCTCAAAGGCACTTCTGCCAAGACGAGTGGGGCGCGTTTTGACCAATTGGCGGCTCGCTGCTGGGTTAGGGCTGGCTTTGACGGGGGGAATCACGTTTCTGGCGATCGGGTTTCTCTTTAAGTTGCCTGCTGTGCCCAACTGTCCGGCTATTTTTTGGCCTCTGGCATCGGCTTCACTACGCTTGCACTGCGCTCAATTGGCTGCCAACAAGCAAACCGTCAATGATTTGCTAGAGGCGATTCAGCTTTTAAACAGCTTGCCAGACGACCATCCGCTCCATCAAGAAGCATCTCGATTGATTGAGCAGTGGTCAGGCGAAATTTTGCAGTTAGGAGACGATGCCTTTAACGCTGGGAAGCTGAGTGACGCGATCGACATGGTGCGTAAAGTCCCCAAACGTGCCAAGGTCTACGGTGAAGTTGAA
The DNA here is from genome assembly GCA_038231055.1 of Leptolyngbyales cyanobacterium. Classification (GTDB taxonomy): domain Bacteria; phylum Cyanobacteriota; class Cyanobacteriia; order Leptolyngbyales; family Leptolyngbyaceae; genus Phormidesmis_A. The sequence goes on along the minus strand of JBBRMC010000042.1, from coordinate 782 downwards.
AGGCGAATCAGCCATTGGCAAAAAATCTGGTCAGAAGCCGAAGCAATTTATCAACGGGTAGAAGATAACCTGCGAGATCAAAACTGGCGCAAAGCATCGTCAGAGGCGGCTCGGCTGTTGTCGGTTGAAAATAACTTCTGGCAAACCACAAAATATCAAGAACTAACCGATAAAATCACCCTGACTCGTGCAGACATTAGCAAGATTGCCAAGGCAAAAGATTTAGCCGATCGAGGCGGTGTTTCTAACCTGCTAGAGGCGATTAAACTTGCGTCGAAGGTAGATAAGCAAAGTTATGTCTATCAAGATGCTCAAGACACGATCGCCCAGATTGGACAAAAAATGTTCGATCTTGCTCAAGACACGCTGACTCGACGAGATTTACAGGGAGCGCTCGATATTATCGATAAAATTCCCCCGATCGCCAACCTACAGCGCGAAGTTGAAGATTTCGATATCATTGCACGCGCTCAAGCAAAATCTTGGGGCGGCACCGTTGCCGATATCGAAGCCGCGATCGCTCAGATTCAAAAAGTAGAGATGGGTCGTCCACTTTATGCAAAAGCTCAAACGTTTGTTAATCGATGGCAATTAGAGAAGGGCGATATTGCTCAGTTAGAAAAAGTGCGTCAGCTTGCTCGATCGGGTAAACCTGAGGATCTGCAAGCTGCAATCGCTCAAGCGTCTCTCGTCCCATCTGATAATCCTCGGTCTCAAGAAGCGCAAAAACTCGCTAACGAACTCAGCGGACAGATACAAAATCAGCAAGATCGTCCGCTGCT
>JBBRMC010000041.1:0-13165 GCA_038231055.1 Leptolyngbyales cyanobacterium | reverse complement strand
ACCACAACTGCTTTTCGACACAGCCGGCTATGCCGTTGAAGATTACGTAAAGCTTCTATGTGTTTACTTTGGTACAAAGCAATGTCGGTTATTATTTTTTAAAAGTGACACACAGTTCCTCTAAGGGGCAATTGCCTCAGCTCTTTTTCAAAAGGTTAAAGGATATTATTCTCCATGTAATTTTTCATCTCAGTGAAATGGCAGGCTTGTGTAAATTTCACCTGTTCCTAAAGGGAGGAGATAGGTTTAGTACTTGGTCATTCCAGCTTCTTAAATGAGGTAATTCACACTGTCTCTTCAAAATCCGTTTAAGAAGAACTTGAGAAGAGGCTTTAAGGGTTCCCTCTTTCTTCTGAGTGGGTCAGGTAGAATGCTGGTCTTTTCTCCAGTAGCTTTATGCTCAACTAACTGTAGAAGCATGGTTTTGAGCCTTATACCTTTATCTAAATCTAGATGGTTAAAGAAGCGTAGTATGAAATTAAAGAATGGAAATCGCTTGGATCCAAAAGAAAATAACGATACACCTCGCTCCGAAACATTCTGGGAAAGATCTTTAAAGGGGTCAACTATTTCTCTTCCTATTGAAAAGAAGGGATTGAGAGAAGAAATCAGCGGTGATTATCAAGAACAAGTGACCGTTTTTACTACTGTATTTGAGCATCAACTTATAAAATATGATTTAAACATCAGTACGCTATTACAGGGGAGTCTAGCATTACTTCTGAGTCGCTATAGCGGTGAAGAAACTGTAATGTTTGGAGTTGAAAGTGCCTACGCTTCGCCTATATCCCAGGGCGATCGACTGCCCTTGTTGATGACAGCTACCGTAATTTCTGAAACTTTGTTATTGCCCTGGCTTCATCAACTCCAGATGCAATGGGCAGCCCTACAAGCCCAGGAAGATTCCTGCGATGAGCCAGAAAGCACCCTTCCAGAAGAGATGCACCTGTTTGAATGCTTACTGGTTCTCTCAGATTCATCAGTCGGTGGTGAGCACTCAGAAGATCAGGAATGCGAATCTGAAGCGCTCACGGCTCCTTTGACCCTCTTTGCTGACGTAACATCAGGACTTATCCTACGGATTCGGTACGATCGTCACCGCTTCGATGATGCCACCATTACTCGCATGTTGGGGCACCTGCAAACCGTGCTGGAAGGAATAGTTGCCAATCTAGAACAGCGGCTTGCAGACATTCCCTGGCTTACGGCTGTTGAGCGCTATCAACTCCTGGTGGAGTGGAACAACACAAGTGTAGATTATCCCAAAGACAAGTGCATCCATCAGGTATTTGAAGCGCAAGTTGAGCGAACTCCCGATGCGATTGCCGTCATTTTTCCTGCCTTCAACACTCACCCTGAGAAATACTTAACCTACCGAGAACTGAACGATCGGGCAAATCATCTGGCTCACCATCTTCAGCAGCTTGGAGTCGGAGCCGAAACCTTTGTCGCAATGCTCATGGAGCGGTCTATCGAAACGATCGTTGCTGTCCTGGGAATTTTGAAAGCTGGAGGCGTTTACGTTCCCCTCGATCCCGCTTATCCGCAAGAGCGATTGGCGTTCATGCTGGAAGACACAAATGCCTCGGTTCTCTTAACGCAATCGCACCTGGTCAATCGGCTTCCAGGTCATCAAGCTCAAGTGGTTTGCTTAGATTCTGACTGGGCAGCAGAGGCTTCGCTGAACTCAGTTCCGGTGCCTTGCTCTCTGAGTTCCAACAATCTGGCATACCTCAACTACACATCGGGTTCGACGGGTCATCCTAAGGGCGTGACAATTCCTCATCAGGGTGTTCTGCGACTGGTGTTTGGCACAAATTACGCTCACCTGGATGCAAACCAGACACTGCTACAACTTGCACCAATTTCTTTTGACGCTGCGACGCTAGAAATCTGGGGGGCTTTGCTTCATGGTGGACGCTGTGTCTTGTTTCCAGGAAGTGGACTGCCTGATCCTCAGGATTTAGGTGCGGTCATCCATCATTATCAAATCACAGTCTTGTGGTTGACCGCTGCTTTATTTAATACCATTGTTACCGAATATCCAGAAGCGCTCAGGGGAGTCAAAGAATTATTAACGGGGGGCGAAGCGCTGTCCGTCTTCCACATTCGACAGGCTCAGAAACAATTGCCCGGTACCCAACTGATTAATGGATATGGACCAACCGAGGGAACCACGTTTACCTGCTGTTATCGAATTCCACCGCTGCTGGACTTTAAGGTGACGACAATTCCTATCGGCAAGCCGATCGCCAATACACAGATTTATATTTTAGATCAGCGACTTCAGCCTGTGCCGATTGGAGTGCCAGGAGAACTGTACATTGGTGGCGACGGGCTAGCACGTGGGTATCTCAATCGTCCGGATCTGACTCAAGAGCGGTTTGTGGAAAACCTTTTTAGCCAGAGCGTAGCACGACTTTATCGAACGGGAGACTGGGTACGCTATTTCCCAGATGGCACTGTGGAATTTATTGGACGCACAGACAATCAGGTCAAGGTTCGGGGCTACCGAATTGAACTTAGTGAAATCGAAACGGTGTTGAGTCAGCATGATGCAGTTCGAGATGCCGTTGTGATCGTCCGCGAAGATTTGCCAGGTGATCCTCGTCTGGTGGCTTACCTCACTTCTCATCAAGAGTCGCCTAGTCCACGTCAGATTCAAAACTATCTCAGCCAGCGACTAGCTGCTTATATGGTTCCGAGTGCCGTTGTGGTACTCCCTAAATTGCCTTTAACCCCCAACGGCAAAGTTGATCGCAAAGCCCTGCCCAAACCTACGATCGAGGTTAGTACTGACTTTATAGCACCCAGCACTCCCACCGAGAAAGGACTCGTCCAGATTTGGGGTGCGATTCTAAACTTAAGTGACTTGGGAATCACGGACAATTTCTTTGACTTGGGAGGAACCTCGATTTTGGGCTTGCAGCTAGCTGCCCGGATTCAAGAGCAGTTCAGCCCAGATTTTCGCGCCGTCAAACTCTATCAGTACCCAACGATTCGCTCGCTCGCTCGCTATCTTGATCACAAACCAAACCACAGCGACCGTTCCCTGCCAACTGTTCAGCCGCGCTCACGTTCACTTCCTCAGGAGGCGCAGACTGAGGGGGTAGCGATCGTCGGTATGGTGGGTCGCTTTCCGGGTGCTGACAGCGTAGAAGATCTGTGGCGCAACCTTTGTGCAGGCGTAGAATCTACGACCTTCTTCAGTGAGGAGGAAATTGACCCTAGCGTTGATCCCAGTCTTCGCAATGACCCTAATTACGTTCGGGCTAGAGGAATTGTTCGGGGTGCCGAAACTTTCGATGCAGGTTTCTTTGGTATTAGTCCTAGAGAAGCCGAAGTGATGGATCCGCAAGCACGAGTGTTTCTCGAACTGGCGCATGAGGCATTAGAAAACGCAGGTTACACGCCAGAGCATTACCCAGGACTGATTGGGCTGTATGCAGGCTCTGGACAAAACACTTATTTTGAACGGCACATTTGTGGTCGTCCAGAGATCATCGATCGCTTGGGTGCCTTTCAAACCATGTTGGTCAATGAAAAGGACTTTCTCACCACTCGTACCGCTTATAAGCTCAATTTGACCGGTCCCAGTATCAGCGTTAATACAGCTTGCTCAACATCTTTGGTCGCAGTGATTCAGGCATTTCAGGGGCTGATGACGCATCAATGTGATATAGCACTGGCGGGTGGAGTTTCGATTACAACACCGCAGAACACTGGGTATCTCTATCAAGAAGGCAGTATGCTCTCTCCCAATGGGCAGTGCCGTCCCTTTGATGCCAGTGCTCAGGGCACCTTATTCAATAGTGGTGCAGGAATTGTGGTGCTGAAACGGCTCACAGATGCTTTGGAAGCGGGCGATCGCATTTATGCAGTCGTGAAAGGGGTGGGACTTAATAACGATGGGGCAGAGAAAGTCAGCTTCACAGCCCCCAGTGTGCATGGACAGGCAACCGCAATCGCAATGGCACACACATCGGCTGGGTTTGACCCAGAAACGATTACCTATGTTGAAACTCACGGCACGGCTACTCCGTTGGGTGACCCAATCGAGATCGAAGCGCTGACTCAAGCTTTTCAGCTTCAATCTGACGCAAAACAATATTGTGCGATCGGCTCGATCAAGAGCAATATTGGTCATGTGGTAGCAGCCGCCGGGGTTGCGGGACTAATCAAGACAGCACTCTCAATCTACTACAAGCAGATTCCACCCAGTCTTAATTTTGCGTCTCCCAATCCCCAACTTGATCTTGAAAACAGTCCGTTTTACGTCAATACTCAACTAACCGAATGGCAAGCAGATAGCCCACGTCGAGCTGGCGTGAGTTCATTTGGGGTGGGGGGAACCAATGCGCATGTGGTGCTAGAGGAAGCGCCTGTTGTGTCGTCATCGAGTCCATCTCGTCCTCAACAACTGTTGCTGCTTTCTGCAAAAAGTGACACCGGATTGGAGCAAGCCACAGTTAATTTGAAGACTTATCTGCAAAAGAGTTCTCAAGTCAATCTGGCAGATGTAGCTTACACCTTGCAAGTCGGACGTAAAGGATTTAATCATCGTCGCTTTGTGGTGGGTCAAGAGGTTAAGGACGCGATCGTCGCTCTAGAAGCTAATGAGCCAACCATAGCCCCCACCCGACAGACTCAACTTCGAGATCCTGATGTCGTCTTTATGTTTCCGGGACAGGGTTCACAATCCATTAATATGGGTCTGAGCCTCTATCAACGGGAGCCTGTGTTTCAGGAGGCGGTTGATCGCTGCGTTGAGATTTTACAGCCCCTGCTGGGTCGAGATTTGCGAGACATCATCTATCCCAAAGACGGCAACGGTGAAGCAGAAGCAACAGTTTTACGCCAGACAGTTTACACGCAGCCAGCTTTGTTTACGATTGAATATGCGCTGGCGCAACTCTGGCTCAGTTGGGGCGTTCGACCTGCCGCCATGATTGGGCACAGTATTGGTGAGTTTGTGGCGGCTTGCTTGGCGGGGGTGTTTTCGCTAGAAGATGCGCTCAAACTGGTTGCTACCCGGGGACGACTGATGTGGGAACTGCCATCCGGATCGATGCTCTCTGTGCTATTGCCTGCTGAGGTGGTCAAGAAGCGGTTAAGTCAAGACCTCGCGATCGCTGCTATCAACGGACCCTCTCTGTGTGTGGTATCTGGTGAAACTGAGTCTGTCGCCGCACTGCGAGCAGAATTAGAAGCGGACGAGATCGGCTGTCGCCCTTTGCACACCTCTCATGCGTTCCATTCCCCCATGATGGAACCCATCATTGAACCCTTTGCCCAAGTCGTCCGAACGATTTCTTTATCGGTGCCTCAGATTCCTTTTGTCTCCACGGTGACAGCAGATTGGATCACAGACGAGCAGGCGCTTGACCCGCTCTACTGGGCTAGCCATCTCCGAGCGACGGTGCGGTTTGCGGAAGGGGTTCAAACACTCTGGCAGCATCCAGAACGAGTGTTATTAGAAGTGGGTCCTCGCACAACGGCTGCCACTTTAGCGCGGCAGCAGGCAAAAGACCTGAAGCGTCAAATCGCCCTGTCTTCATTGGGCAATTCTACCGAAAAGGATGCAGAGTGGGCTAGTTTGCTGACTGCGATCGGACAGTTATGGCTAGCAGGCGTGACGATCAACTGGAAGGCGTTTTACAGCGATGAATATCGCCATCGATTGCCATTGCCCACCTATCCCTTTGAACGGCAGCGCTACTGGATTAATCCTGAGCCTGCAACGTCTTTGGCAACTGCATACTTAGATCAATCTCCGGGGCAAACTGTCCTTAAGGCTCCACATTCTCAATCTGAACTGACCTCTACATCACAAACCATCACTATGTCAGAATCCCGGAAGCAACGCTTGATTCCTCTACTTAAAGAAGTTCTCGAATCCACCTCGGGACTTGACATCACCGATGTCAATGAAGGGACTACATTTCTAGAAATTGGGTTGGACTCGCTCTCCCTGACTCAAGTTGCCCTGGCTCTCAAGAAACAATTTAAGGTCAAGATTACGTTCCGAAATTTGTTGGAAGAGTATTCTAACCTGAGCACGCTGGCTGAGTTTTTAGATCGATCGCTGCCCGTCGAGATTCTTCCTCCTCCCGCATTGACGACCGTTTCTTCCCCAGAGATTGCCTCTTCCACTAACGGTTCGACCAACGGCTTAACTAACGGTTCGACCAACGGCTCAAACGGTCACACATCCCAGGCTACCTCCGCTCTTCCCACAATCAATCCTGAGAAAGCAAGCGCGATCGAGGCATTAGTAGCCCAGCAGCTACAGATCATGACCCAGCAGCTTCAATTGTTGAGTCAAGCAGGCGCTGTTCCCACAGTTTCTAACTCTGCAAGCCATGTGCCCCCTGTCAATCCACCTCTTGTTGTTCCTGCTGTTGCTCCAAGTGAAACCAAGCCGAAGTCTTTTGGTCCGGGTGCCAAGATTGAGAGATCTAGCAGCAACACCTTGACTTCAGAACAGCAGTCCAATTTGGCTCGTTTGATTGCTCGCTACATCAAGCGCACCTCAACTTCTAAGCAACAAACTCAATCACATCGCCGTTATCTCGCGGACCCTCGCACGGTCTCTGGGTTCTCGCCCTTGCTCAAAGAGATCATCTACCCGATCGTCATCGAACGCTCTGCCGGATCGAAACTCTGGGACGTGGATGGTAATGAATATGTGGATTTGACCAATGGATTTGGACTCAACTTTTTTGGCTGGTCGCCTGACTTTGTGACAGAAGCCGTCAAAGCCCAGTTAGATAAGGGTGTCGAGATTGGTCCTCAAACACCTCTAGCAGGCAGAGTTGCTCAAATGATTACGGAGATGACTGGGGTCGAGCGAGTAGCCTTCTGCAATACTGGGTCTGAGGCAGTTATGACCGCAATGAGGCTAGCAAGGACGGTAACGGGGCGCAGCACGATCGCTATTTTTTCGGGCGGCTATCATGGCACTTTTGATGAAGTAATTGTTCGGAGTGGCTCTAAGCTGCGATCTCTGCCCGCCGCACCCGGCATTATGCCGTCCATGTTTGAAAACATTCTAGTTTTGGAGTACGGAACCCCAGAGTCGCTGGAGATTTTGCGCGATCGTGCTGATGAGTTAGCCGCCATCATGGTCGAACCAGTGCAAAGCCGTCGTCCTGAATTGCAACCCAAAGCCTTTTTGCAAGAGATTCGCCAACTGACCGAGCAATCAGGCACCGCTTTGATTTTCGATGAGGTCGTGACCGGATTTCGGGTGCATCTGGGAGGTGCCCAAGCTTATTTTGACATTCAAGCAGACTTAGTAACTTATGGCAAAGTGATCGGTGGGGGCTTACCGATCGGCGTTGTGGCAGGTAAATCAGAATATCTGGATGCGCTAGACGGTGGGTTCTGGCAGTATGGCGATGAGTCCTTTCCTGAAGTCGGCGTGACGTTCTTTGCAGGAACTTTTGTGCGTCATCCCCTAGCTTTAGCTGCCGCTGAAGTGGTTCTAAAGCGGTTAAAAGCTGCTGGTTCAGATCTGCAACGCTCTTTAGCTGAGAAGGTCGAACGATGTGTCACGCACCTGAACCAACACTTTGAGCGAGTGCAGGCTCCCGTTAAAATCAATCACTTCAGCTCATTTTTCTACGTTACCTATTCCCACGATTTTGCGTACGGCGGGTTATTGTTTTATCTCATGCGCGAGAAGGGAGTGCATATCTGGGAGTATCGTCCTTGCTTCTTCACGCTGGCACACTCTGATCAAGATATCGAATTTGTGATCCAAGCCTTCAAAGATAGTGTTGCTGAACTGCAAGCGGTAGGTTTTTTGCCCGGAGCGGGTGCAAAGAGCCAATCAGCAAATGAGGCTGGAGGAGGCAAAGGTGAAGTGCGAGATCGAAACCGTCCGTTCCAACCGGGCGCTCGGTTAGGACGTGACCCCGAGGGCAATCCTGCTTGGTACATCCCTGATCCAGAGCGACCCGGAAAATACCTTCAGGTTGGAGCCGTCTCCTAGTTAGTAATGCAATTGCGATTGCGGAAGAAGGTAGGGTGCCCAGTTTGCTTGCTCTAAGGGCTTCAGGCTACTGCCAGGGTAGTATCACTCAATGTGTAAGTTATGCTCTGTAAAGCTCACAAATTCTCAATTTTGAAGTTAAGACACTTGCATTTCATATAGCTTTCGGATGTGAAATGCTCAATGTCAGGCGTGCAAAGGTGCTTACCTACCGCAGTAATAATGTTCATTTTAGAAGGTACAAAGTTGAAACAAGTCTTTGAGGAATTGGCTAAAAAGCTTCCAATTTTGTCTGACTATTACGCTTATCATCGACTGTTTCCCAGAACGGTGAATTCTTTTCGAGGCGTGTTCTCTTCCTTTGATCAAGCATTGAAAGCGGTGCCTCAACAAATATTAGCCGGGTATAACCATGCCGATCTGCATAATGGGCCGGTTAAGCATAATTGTACTCAGGCGGATATGGAGAAACTTAATCCAAATGACTACCCCGTTTTGGTCTGGTTGAGGAAGGCGTTTGAGGATAGTTCTACGGTCTGTGATTTAGGCGGGAATACAGGCAATAGCTATTATGCCTTTCGTCGCCATATCCTCTATCCAGAAAACTTGCAGTGGACGATCTGCGATTTACCAGAAGCGGTCAAAGCTGGCGCAGCTACGGCTCAACTTACCCATTGTCCGGGATTGTCTTTCGCCACTGATCTGGCAACCGTTGAGCGTGCCGAAATCTTTCTTACCTGTGGCGCGCTCCAATATATGGAGCCATCTCTACCCGACTTACTGAGTCAACTGAAAACCCAACCCCGTCATCTAATTGTGCAGCGGGTAGCCTTCTACGACGGCGAGGATTATTTTACCTTGCAAAATCTTTGGGGTGCTTACACTCCTTACAAGATTCAGAACTATGGGAAGTTTGTTGCTTCACTTCAAGCATTGGGTTATGAGTTGGTGGATCATTGGCGGATTAATCGCACCTGTTCCATTCCCTTCCACCCGGAGCGATTTGTTGATGCCTATCATGGATTGTACTTTCGGCAGGGTTCGGCTGACTCGATAAAGTCATAGTCGTAATCTACATCCATAGGTGACTGATATTCATAATGTTCACTAGATTATTCAAGGATGGAGGTTTTGTATGTCGCTAGCCGACTCACAGCTAGGTTTAAATCAGTCCCAAGGGGCATTTCCTGAGCGTATCCTTGCTGCAAATGAGGCAACCCGTTATCAGCAATTCAACCGTGATTCGTTTATGTTTACGCATCACTTGGCAGGACATCCTTTATTTCAGATTCCCCGTCTCGTTGAACTAGCCCAGCATCTAATCACCTACGGATCTGGATCAATCCGGTGTCAGATCAGTGGTATTCCAATGCATTTGAAATGGACGGATGTCCAACTTAAAGAGCAATTTCAAGAGCAGATTCCTGAGTTTCTTGCCAACATCGAAAAATCAGATTCATGGCTGTTGCTCTACAGTGTGCAGCGTGATCCAACCTATCAGATTCTCTTGGATCAGATTGTGGATGAATTGACTGATTTGACGGGCGTGCCGTTGCGCCAAGAAATGACCTGGTTAGATGCTTATATCTTTGTGGCCTCACCCCATGCGGTGACACCCTACCACATCGATCATGAATCCACATTTCTATTTCAGATGCATGGGGATCGTCAGTCGAATCTCTTCCCTCGTGACGATCGCGCTGTGCTAACCGATCAAGAATTAGAAAACTTTTACATTGGCGACCTGACCGCCGCTAACTTTAAGCAAGAATACCAGAGTAAAGCGACGGTTTATCCATTAGTGGCTGGTAAAGGCGTTCATCACCCTGTGTGTGCTCCCCACTGGTACCAAAACGGCGAGAGCTATTCTGTGGCGTTGGGAGTGCATTTTGGGTTGCGCTCGTTTGATTTGCAGGCTCGAATTTATCAAGTTAACCATTACCTCCGTAAGCTTGGGTTGAATCCCGCGCCTCCAGGTCAATCTGCATTGCGCGATCAAATCAAAATTCAAATCATGGGCTTGCTGTCAAAGCGTCATCCAGCTAATAAATCGGAGGTATTCCGTTCTGGGAGCAATAGATTGCAATCTACTCTTCGTGGAATGAAAGCTCCGTTCAAACTTATCCAGCGTTCTCTTTCATCCTAAGCGCTTTTATATTGCTGTTATTAAGGACGTTCCATGAGTTCATCACCTGTTAGTTCCAGTACCACGATGACGACCGTAGACTTTGATCCCTTTGCTGGCGGCGAAGTTCTACTAACTGCTTTAGTCACCGAAGCCCAAAAGGAAATCTGGGCTTCGGTACAGATGGGATCTGAGGCGAACTGTGCTTACAACGAGTCACAATCGTTAAGGTTACGGGGAGAGTTGGATGTCAGGGCATTGCAGGCGGCCATACAGAGCTTGATTCAACGACATGAAGCCCTCCGGCTAACAGTGAGTCCCGATGGCAAGATGCTCTGTATTATGGATTCGCTAGAAGTTGATATCCCAGTGCTCGATTTGTCTGGCTTATCGCCAACTGAACGAGAGAGCAAGGTAACCAGTCGGCGACAAGAAGCGGTTGAAGAACCCTTTGATTTGGAGCATGGGCCGCTGCTCCGGCTTGAAATCCTCAAGCTTCAGCCTCAGGAACACTTATTGATTGTTACTGTCCATCATATTATTTGTGACGGTTGGTCTTGGGCTGTGTTGATGCCGGATCTGGGTAAGCTCTATTCGGCTGGCAAGCAAGGTATGACAGCAGACTTAGAAGACCCCGACTCTTTTAGTGCCTACGCGTTGATACTAGAGGAGCAGTCCGGTAGCAATGAGGTAGCGGAAACAGAAGCTTACTGGTTGAAGCAGTTTGCTGGGTCGGTACCAGTGCTCGATATCCCAACCGATCGCCCCCGCCCCCCTTTACGCACTTTCAATTCCGCCCGCGAAGACTGGGCTGTCTCCCCCCAACTTGTGACCCAACTGAAGCAACTAGGCACCCAAATGGGTTGTAGCTTCATGTCTACGTTACTAGCCGGGTTTGAAGTTTGGCTACATCGTCTGACGGGACAACCCGATGTAGTCGTGGGTGTGCTGGCGGCAGGGCAGGCAGCGACGGGAATGTATAACCTGGTGGGGCATTGTGTAAATCTGCTACCAATGCGCAGTCAGGTGATGGGAGAACAATCCTTCAACGATTATCTTCAGGCGCGTAAATCTACAATCCTAGATGCCTACGACCACCAGCAGTTCACCTTTGGTAGTCTGGTCGAAAAGCTCAAAATTCCCCGCGATTCTAGCCGCATTCCTCTTGTTCCGGTTTTGCTCAATATTGACCAAGGGTTAGATAACAGTAAACTGCCTTTTGAAGGACTGACGGCTGAATTATTCTCTAACCCCCGTGCCTACGAAAACTTTGAACTGTTTGTCAACGCCACGGAACTAGATGGTCAGCTTACACTGGAATGCCAGTACAACACTAATTTATTTGACGCAGCTACAATTCGTCATCGAATGGCTGAGCTAGAAACATTGTTGTCCGGAATTGTAGCTAATCCTAACCAGATGATCAAAGCGCTGCCTCTGTTACCAGAGTCTGAGCGACAGATCTTGGCAGATTGGAATAAGACTCAAGCAGCGTATCCTCAAGATATCTGCATTCATCAGATGTTCACCGCTCAGGTCGAGCGGACTCCGGATGCGATCGCCGTGATCTTCGAGGATCAACGCCTGACCTACCGAGAACTCGACGATCGAGCGAACCAACTGGCGCACTATCTCCAAGCGCAAGGCGTACAGACCGAAACCCTGGTCGGGATTAGTCTCGAACGGGTTCCCATGATGTTGGTAGCCATACTCGGTATCCAGAAGGCGGGGGGTGCTTATGTGCCCCTTGACCCCACTTATCCCCAGGAGCGGCTAGCCTTTATGATGGCTGACTCGCAGGTTTCGTTGTTGCTGACTCAAGGCGCTTTAGTGGCAGCATTACCGACCGACCACCTTCAGGTAATTGACTTGGAGCGAGATTGGTCAACGATCGCCCACCACCCCACTACGGCTCCCTCGGTAGAGATTACTCCGCAGAATCTTGCTTATGTGGTTTATACTTCGGGTTCTACAGGAACTCCCAAAGGAGTGCAAGTGCCCCATCGCGGCGTGGTTAACTTCCTCACCACAATGCAGCAAACTCCTGGGTTGGGGGCAACAGATATTTTGCTCTCAGTGACAACGCTGTCGTTCGATATTGCGGTTTTAGAACTAATGTTGCCCTTGACCGTGGGAGCCACTACGGTGTTAGTGAGTCGCGCGGTGGCGATGAATGGGGAAGCCCTACTCCAGACGCTTCAAAGAGTGGGCGCAACAGTCATGCAGGCAACCCCGGCGACATGGCGAATTTTACTAGCCGCCGGGTGGACACACTCTCCCAAGTTGCGGATTTTCTCAGGTGGGGAAGCATTGCCTGCTGCCCTGGCGCAAGAATTGGTACAGCGGGTGCAGCAGGTCTGGAACCTCTACGGTCCGACTGAGACAACAATTTGGTCTACCTGCTATCAAATCACCAAGATCGATGCCCGGCCTTTGATTGGTCAACCGATCGCCAATACCCAAATCCATCTTTTGGATGCAGCGCAACAACCTGTGCCGATCGGCGTTCCAGGTGAAATCTATATTGGCGGCGATGGGGTGGTGCGAGGGTATCTGAACCGACCCGAATTAACGGCTGAACGCTTTATTCCTAACCCTTTCAGTGCTGAGCCGCAGGCGCGATTGTATCGCACAGGTGACTTGGCACGCTATCTGCCTGATGGCAATCTGCAATACTTCCAACGCACTGACAACCAGGTGAAGGTGCGGGGATTTCGGATTGAGTTAGGCGAAATTGAAGCAACCATGACCCAGCATCCTGGGGTGAAGGAAGCGGTTGTGGCGGTGCGACCTGCCGAAGGGGGAGAAAATATTTTAGTCGGCTATGTAGTGCCTACAACTCCCGGTACGGATGCTCAAGTGATTCCGCAATTGCGGCAGTTTTTGCAACGCAAGTTGCCGGAACACATGGTGCCCAATCTGTTTGTCGGCTTAGAGACGTTGCCCCTGACTCCCAATGGCAAAATCGATCGCAATGCCTTGCCCCAACCGGAAGCAACGCGACGAGATTTACTAACCAGCTATGTAGCTCCCGGCACACCTGT
>JBBRMC010000040.1:0-13267 GCA_038231055.1 Leptolyngbyales cyanobacterium | reverse complement strand
GCTCAATCTCTAGCTAGCTCTGGGTTTCGAGATACCAGTCGAGTGGGCGGTGGCAACCCCGAATTAGGGCTGATGATGGCACGATATAACCGCGACGAAGTGCTGCGATCGCTCCGAGCTTACCGGGAAACGCTTGATCGCATGATTCAGACGATCGACCACCAAGATTGGGCGGCACTTGAAGAAACCCTTCAACAGACGCAAGCAGCCCGACCCAAATTTGTAAAGTAAATCAGGCTTTGCTAACCGTCAGGCTTTCAGGCTTTGCCGGATTGCCATACAGCTTCACACCGCGCTGATTGGCTTCAAGGTGACGGACAATCTTGTAAACTGCTTCAACCTGGTTAGGGGCACCCGCTTTAAGGGCTAATGTGCCCACAGGAAGGGGCGTGTTTTCTGTTTGCAAAACCTGCACGACCTGGCGCTGCAAGTCTAGGATTGCCGCAGCCGCTTTTTTGCCTGCTTCGACCCCAGGTTGGTGATAAGCGTTAACGTTGATGAGAAATCCATACAACCCTACTGCCCGCTCATAAAGAGCGATTAACGCCCCGACTTGGTGAGCATTGGCTTCGGGGATCGTAACGGTGATTGAGTCCCGGTGATTTTCATAAAGTGCTTGACGGGTGCCCTGAAGCAGCCCTGATAGATAATCGCCAGACGTAACTCCTGGCTCAACGTCGATCGAGTGCCCTGCCCGATCGTGCAGCACTTCAATAAAGGTCAAGAAGAAATTAGGCACGCCTTCTCGCAGTTGTTGAACATAGGCGTGTTGGTCAGTTGATCCCTTATTGCCATAAACCGCAATGCCCTGATGAACCGTGTTGCCGTCTAGATCTTTTTCTTTTCCCAATGACTCCATCACCAGTTGTTGGAGATAGCGGCTAAACATCAGCAGACTGTCCTTATAGGGCAACACGACCATATCTTTCTCACCCTTGCCATTGCCGGAGAAATACCAGGCTAATGCCAACATCGCTGCCGGATTGTTTTTAATTTCGGGCAGACGGGTCGCGGCATCCATTTCTTTTGCACCTGCCAGCATTGCCCGAATATCAACGCCTTGCAAGGCAGCAGGCACCAATCCTACGGCTGAAAACTCAGAAGTCCGTCCACCTACCCAGTCGTGCATAGGGAACGTTGCTAGCCAGCCTTGAGAGTGAGCCACCTGGTCTAAATTGCTGCCTCTGCCTGTGATGGCAACGGCTTGTTTGCTGAAGTCTAGGTTACGATCGCGGTAAGCGTGTTGGACTTCGATCATGCCGTTTCGGGGTTCTGGAGTGCTACCCGATTTGGAGATGACTAAAACAAGCGTGCTGTTGAGGCGATCGCCAATTCGAGCCAGCACTCGATCGATGCCTGCGGGGTCAGTGTTGTCGATGAAGTGAATCGCCATCGGTGGAGAATCAGGAGAGAGTGCCTCAGCGACAAATTCAGGTCCTAATGCTGATCCGCCAATGCCGATCGACAAAATATCCGTAAACCTCTCAGTCTGGGTCGGGTGGATTGCGCCAGAGTGAATTTTTTGAACAAATGATTCGATGTCCTCGATCGTTTGAATAATGTCTTGCTTAAACGCTTCGTTAGGAGCCAAATCTGGGTTGCGGAGCCAATAGTGCCCGACCATGCGGTTTTCGTCAGGGTTGGCGATCGCCCCAGATTCTAGCGCCGCCATTTCTACAAACGCTTTGTCAAACTTAGGTTTTAGCTGTTGAACAAAGTCATCATCAAACCGCATCCGGCTGACATCAAGATAGAAACCCAAGCCTGCATGGTAATAGAGCCAGTCTTGATAGCGTTGCCAGAGTGCAGCCGAGTCCATAAAATTCTTTGCCCTTTTTGAGGTCGCCACAAAACAGTGTATAAGGGCTAGGGACTCTGAGCGAAAAACTTAAGGGAGAAATTTAAATATTCGGTTTCGGCAAAATCCGCAGGAATTTAATAATCTGCCCGGTGATCTCAATGCAGATTAAATAAGTGTCGAGCGTGAAGCGGTAGAGAATTCCACTAGAGCCGAGGGCTTGGAATTCGTGCAGGTCTTGAAGCTGGCTGGTTTCAAAAAATTCACCAAAGACAAATTGCTGAATTCTCTGAAAAGCAGATGCTTCCAAACTTTTGAGGTCTAACAAGAAGGTGCGATCGTAGCGAACTTCAAGCCGCGCCGCAAGAAACAGCCCTGCCATTGAGCCTGAGCGGTTGGTCTTCATAGGGCGCGTGAGGATAATTGGATCAGAGGCAGCAAGCGTAGAGCATCGTCACGAGTCAACGTGTCGCCGGGGCGGTGGGTCTGCTGAGAGGCTTCTATCGCTCTCAGCACATAGAGATCGTAATAGAGCGTTTCTAACTCTGCCCAAAGGCTTTCTAGCTCCTGATCAGAGAGCGTGTCAATGAGATGATGGGCACGGCTGCGAAACAGATTCATGCAGGAGATCTCCTGAAGCCACGATCGACAAGTCCAATAGCTTGAGAGTGCCCAATTTCTCTAGAGATATCGCGCTTGAGACGGATGGCAAGCGTTGCAACCGTTACAGATTCTGCACTCTCGTGCGGTACGATTCGAGTAACTTCTCCTATAACCTCGTCGCGGCTGTCTATCTATGGTTGGTTATCTCGTTTCACTGATCGTGTTCACGGCAATTTATGCCCTGTTTAGCTTGGGGCTAAATTTGCACTGGGGCTTCACCGGGTTAATCAACTTTGGACACGCGGCATTTCTAGCCTTTGGAGCCTATACCACGGTGCTGCTGAGTCTGGCGGGGGTGCCAATGATTTTTGCGGTGCTGATTGGGGGAGGATTGGCAGCGTTGCTGGGCTTGCTGATTGGCTTCTCAACGCTGCGATTGCGAGAAGATTATTTAGCGATCGTCACGATCGGTGTGTCTGAAGTGGTTCGTCTAATTGCGCTCAATGAGGAATGGCTTACCCGTGGTTCGTTTGGCGTACAGGGCTATTCGCTGCCTCTCGCGGGTCTGACTCGACCGACCATTCTGACTCGCTGGGGCATGATTGCGGTGATTACTATCATTGCAGGTCTAGCATTTTGGAGCTTCTGGAAATGGGCACAGCGACAGACAAAGCGGGTGGAGCGATCACTGCTTGCCAAAAATGCTCTAATTCTCGGCGCTTATTCTGCCTCTCTCGCCCTCTTTTTGTATGGAATTAGCGCTGTTTTTCATGGTCTAAAAGTCGCCAATGCCTTACCTGCTTGGCTGCAAGGACTTTTGCTCGTCGGCTCGTTAGCAGCAGTGGGGTGGCTCTATCAATCGATTGCTCGTCGTCTATTGCCCAAACTGCCTGCATGGGAGGCGGGAGCGGTTTTGCTGTCTACGATCGTGCTTTCGATGTTCGGATTTTGTCTCTATGTCGTGAGTGCGATCGCGCTTTACAACTACAGTGAAAATCCTGCTCGCAATGGGCTGATGTTTTTGTCGGTGATTGTGCTGACAGTGACATTTTGGGCGTTAGAACGGCTAGTACGATCGCCCTGGGGACGTGTGCTAAAAGCGATTCGAGAAGATGAGCAGGTCGCTAAAGCCTTGGGCAAAAATGTTTTTGCCTATAAGCTGCAATCGTTTATGCTCGGTGGATTTATTGCCGGAATTGCGGGGGCATTTCTCGCGTGGCAACTTAGCACGATCTATCCCAGAAGCTTTGAGACCGATTTGACGTTTAACGCCTGGACGATCGTCGTCCTGGGTGGCGCGGGTAGCAATGGTGGAACGTTGTTAGGAGCCGCGATTTTTTGGGGATATACGACCCTGACCCGATCGCTCGATCAGTTCGTACCATTAGCCGCTGACCAGATTGGAGCACTACGAATAATGCTGATCGGACTGCTGCTGATCGTGCTGATGATCTGGCGACCCCAAGGAATTTTGGGCAACAAAGACGAGCTGACTTTAGGGCGATAGAGCCACCTTCACTCCTTTGAGGGATGAAATGACCGCCCTCTGCTTCTATTCCTGAATAGAGAAGCATCGTGCAAGGATTTTATAATGGCAAACCTTTTAGAAACGGCTGCAAAGGCAGGATCATTCAAAACACTGTTAGCCGCCGTTGAGAAATCAGGACTGAAAGAGATCCTGGAAAGCCCCGGACCCTATACCATTCTGGCACCTACGGACGAGGCGTTTGAGAAGATGCCAGAGGAGCTACGGCACAACGTACTGGATGATCCTGAAAAATTTAAGCGAGTGGTGGCTTACCATATTGTGTCTGGAGATGTCCGATCGGATGACCTCGCTCAAATCAGGGAAGCCCCCAGCTTTGAAGGATCAATCATCGCAGTTGACCAAGAAGATGGTGGTGGGATTAAGGTCAACGATGCCTCTGTGACTCAGATGGATATTCTGACCGATAACGGCGTGATTCACGTCATTGATGCTGTGTTAGTGCCTACACTGCTAGAGGCAGAATAAAGCAAGTTCAAACGTTGAGATTCGATCTGCTGGGTCACTCCTGTTAAGACGCTTGCAGGGTTAGGGCATTGAATCCCTTAGGTACACTAAGGAATATGGATTTATTAGGGTGCAACTCCTCACCCTCACCCTAGCCCGCTCCCCAAGGAGCTACCGTGTACACACAAGTCCTCGTAGACTGGGTTTGAGTCGGCTTATGCCCCCTAAATCCCCCAAAATTGGGGAACTTTGAACAAGGTAAATGGCTTGACCTCTAAAACCTCGTTTCATCTCAAAGTCCACCAGAATGGGGGATTTAGGGGGCGAAAGGTTTTGGCAATGATGGATCGGATCAACCTGTGTGTACACGGTAGCCCCAAGGAGAGGGAACATGACTCTAGCTCCCTTCTCCTTGGGGAGAAGGGTTGGCGAGGGCTTCGCCCCACTTCGTGAGGAGGGCAAAAGACGCTCACAAGTTTTACAGGTCATTTAATCCACGATTCTAAACCCTCAAACGCGCCACAGCTTGCTTGAGGGTTTTATTCATAGGACGTGCCATTTTAAGCAAGTTTAGTGGACTTACTTTCGCTCTGGGTGCGCCGAAACTTCCTGTGAAACCGTTGGCGCTCCTAATTGATTGATCGTTGCGATAAAGCGATAGAGCCGCCCCAAATCTTTTTGGTTAAAATGCAACACTAACCGAGGCAAATTAGAGGTTTCGTCTTGAGCCTCTTGAGGAAGTGCCTTACTTTTCTCGATCGTCCCTTTCACCAAAATATCGGCAAAGCCCTCGTTGAGCAGCGCCACACTCTCATCGGTCAAATCAGACTTCAGCCGAACTACTAACTGCTCACCCACATAGCGGCTAGAGTGATAGACCCGATAAAAGCTAGAGATCGCGTCACACGCAACATCCAGATCTTCTGTGATGGTGTATAGGCTCGGATCATCAGGGCTAATCAGCCCTCGCTTCAGCAATTGCTTATCTACATACTCTGCCCAGTCGTGCCAATAGCTGCCACCCGGCTTATCGATTAACACGAGCGGCACCGGAGCCGACTTGCCCGTTTGCGTCAGCGTCAAGCACTCAAACGCTTCATCCTGTGTACCAAACCCACCTGGAAATAAGGCTAAAGCATCACTTTCTCTTAAAAAGAAAACTTTACGCGTGAAAAAATACTTAAATGGCACCAGTTTAGGGTCGCCCTCAATAAACGGATTCGCGCCCTGCTCAAAGGGAAGCTTAATATTTAGCCCGAACGATTGATCTGCTCCAGCTCCCTCATTTCCAGCTTGCATGATGCCACCGCCTGCCCCGGTGATCACCATATAGCCCTGGGCTGTGACACAACGCGCAAAATCTCGCGCCATCTGATACTCTTCCGTGTCGGGCGAAATTCGAGCAGAGCCAAAGATAGCAATTTTGCGGACGTGGCGATAGGGGTAAAACGTGCTAAACGCACGCTCCATATCTTGCAGAGACGCAGTCAGAATCTTCCAATCGAGCCGATCGATATCATCTCCTGCCATTCGCACAATCAATGCCAGCGCTTGAGCAATCAACTCTCCATGTCGCAAGTTGGGCAACTGCTGAAATAAATCATTGACCGTTGTCTGAAGCGACTCGATTGCCTGAACTGTACGATCGGATGCCATAACACTCTTCCAAACTGAGGGTATCTATCTTACCGAGATCTAAGGGCAGAAGAAGTTTATAGAGACAGTAAAAAACGCCTCTCTGCATTAAAGCTGAGGCGTTATCAGCATACTACCAGTAAGCCATCACCCCTGTTTGTTCTGCCTTTGTTAGAGGGTTAGACCCCAAGCGGCAAATCACCAGAAACCTAGAAACAGGAAATGTGGCAATTCGCCTGGAAAAGCGAAGAAGTAAATTAGGTGAATCAGAGCTAGAGATGCTTTTCGAGTGTGTTAGAAAGGGTTGTTTTAGGAACGGCTCCTACAACCATATCAACGCGTTGACCCCCCTTAAAGATCATCAGCGTAGGAATGCTGCGAATACCATACTTGCTGGCGACACCGGGGTTGTCATCAGTGTTGACCTTGACGACCTTGACCTTGCCCTCAAACTGGGTGGCGATTTCATCGACGACGGGTGCCACCATTCGGCAGGGACCGCACCAGGGTGCCCAAAAATCGACTAAAACCGGAACTGCGCTCTCAAGCACTTCCTGATCAAATGTAGAATCTGTAACTTGTGCGGCTGCTGACATGCCTGAAAATCCTTGCCTATACTCATTCGAGGAAATTCTACCATAGCAAAAACGGCGGTCTACCACTGTAGTGCATACATAATTAGATACAAAGCGCAGTCTCATTGAGGAGCAAGGGTTTTCGACAATGCGAATTTGTTGTTAAATGTCGCGTTTTGTAATGAATCAGGTAGCTCAATCTCCAGACCCTTTAAAAAGGAACCGCCTAAACCGAAGTTCAGGCGGAGTGTGGTGTGAGGAGTGAACGGAAACTTTCGTCTCCGCTTTATCTATTGTAGACGACGGATTTGGAATTACCAGAGGACGCGCGAGAGACTAAAAAAACTCTTAAGAATTTGCTCAGACTCCGGCAATTCAGACGTTATTTACCCATGCCTAACTGTTGAGCTTTTTGGTAAACCTTACCTTCTGTCAGCAGGGAAGGAGCAATTACAACTTCGACTTGCTGCATCTCTTTAATGTCTTTTGCACCCAGAGTGCCCATGCTAGTTTGCAGGGAGCCTAAGAAATTATGGGTGCCATCATCAAGCTGAGCCGGACCGCGTAAAATTTGCTGCAAGGTGCCTGTAGTGCCGACTCGAATGCGGGTGCCTCTAGGCAGAACAGGGCTAGGAGTCGCCATGCCCCAATGAAAGCCGCGTCCGGGAGCTTCTTGCGCTCTGGCAAAGGGAGAGCCAATCATCACGCCATCGGCTCCGCAGGCAATGCACTTGCAGATGTCTCCGCCTGTGATTAAGCCCCCGTCGGCAATAATCGGGACGTAGTTTCCAGTTTCGCGATGATAGTCGTCGCGAGCGGCAGCACAGTCAGCGATCGCTGTTGCTTGGGGCACTCCCACACCCAAAACTCCGCGAGAGGTACACGCTGCACCGGGACCAATGCCAACTAGCACTCCAGCCGCGCCCGCTTTCATGAGATTCAGGGTGACTTCGTAGGTAACGCAGTTTCCTAAGATCACAGGGATCGGCATTTCTTGACAGAATTGAGCTAAATCAAGGGGTGTGATCGAGTCAGGTGCAAGGTGAGCCGTTGAGACAACGGTGGCTTGGACAAAAAACAGATCGGCTCCGGCTTTAGCGACCACTTGCCCAAACTGAATCGCTCCGGCGGGAGTCGCGCTCACGGCTGCAATTCCGCCTTGTTGCTTAATTTCTTGGACTCGCTTCTCAATCAATTCAGGCTTGATCGGCTCTAGATAGAGGCGCTGCATCAAAGTCACAAACTCATCTTTTCCAACCGCAGCGATTTCATCCAAAATCGGGTCAGGGTTTTCGTAGCGGGTTTGCACACCTTCGAGGTTTAGAACGCCCAGTGCGCCTAACTCTGACAGCAAGACTGCCATCTTGACATCAACCACGCCATCCATCGCACTAGCAATAATCGGAATTTCACGCTCAATGCCACCGATCGTCCAGCGCGTATCTGCCAGTTTTGGATCGAGGGTTCGCTGTCCGGGAGCGAGTGCGATTTCGTCAATGCCGTATGCTCGGCGGGCGGTTTTGCCTCTGCCAATTTGAATGTCCACGCTTCATCTCCCAAGACTATTTGAAATAGGGTATCAAATTTAAATAGGCAATGGCTTGAAGAGATTCTGAGAAGACTTAAAGCGACAGGTGAGACGGTAATCTTATCCTCTCGATCGCGAGAGACACTGATAGGATGAAGATAGATAAAGAAAGCCGTAACGACTTCAAATTATGACTCTGGCAAATCTGCGCGACCTTTATCAACAGGTCATTTTAGAACGCTACAAAAAGCCAAAACACCGGGGTGTAACAGCTCCCGTGCATCGTCTGCAACGAGGGCACAACCCTTCATGCGGTGACACGATCGAGCTAACTGTGCAGCTTAATGATGCAGGCGATCGCATTGAGGATGTCAAGTTTGAGGGTGAGGGTTGCGCGATCGCGATGGCATCGGCTGATCTAATGGCGGAGGCAATGCGCGGCAAAAGCACCGACGAAGCGTTAGAGATGGTGCAGCGCTTTCAGAATATGATGCAGGGCAACGCAGAATTCCCCACTGAGCAGCGAAAGCTGAATGTTATGCAAGGCGTGTCTCAGTTTCCTGTCCGGATTAAATGTGCGACGCTAACCTGGCATACTCTAAAAGCGGCACTTGAATCATCAAACGAGCCGCAACCTGCTGGATTTGTCAGCAACGAATAATTCTGACGACCCGCACTAGAAATCCGTTTATCCATCCTTAATTCTCACTATGTTTGAACCTGCACAACTTTTAATGGATGCTCAATGGTCAGGAATTCTGACGATCGTGGTGGCAGTTCTTGCAGTGCTGGGGTTTGTCCTGAAGTGGGGATTTCGCTTTCGATTAGTCGGGATCACTGGGTTTATGGCGGTTCTGACGGCGGGTATTTTTGCCCTCAGTTTGGCTATTTACACTCGTCCAAACGTCCCCGGTGCGCTCCACTATTCACGAATTTTTGACAAGGCTTCGTCTCAAGTGGTGATTGTGGTGGCTCCAACGGTGACAGAGCCGCAGGTCGAAGCCACATTGCGTCAAGCAGCGATCGACCTCTATTCGCCGGGTCGTATGAGTCAGGGAGAACCACTTCTAACGATTCGCCTGAGAACCAATGTGCACCCAGAACCTGGGGTATCTGAGCCACTCTATTTAGGTGAAATCCAGCGATCGCTTGCCGTTCGTGAAGATCCAGACGCGACGGTCAAGCTCTACCGTCAAAACTTCGCTAGGTTACCCCAATCTGTTTCCTAGCTCAATTGCGCCTTGACGAAGAACGTTCCATCCGGGGTCACTCCACTTAACTACGGTGGAAGGCATTCCAGAGCCAGCCCGATCGTCCAATCCTAACCGCTCTATCTCAGAGGGAAGCAGCGTCAGCACCTCTGGAAATTCTGCTGCGATCTCAGACATAGTTTGTAGGGCAGGTTGTCCTGATCGGTTGGCGCTGGTGGTGGCTAACGCGCCTGTCTCCTTCAGGATTGTGCGCGCAACCGGGTGGTCGGGCACTCGGACTCCGATCGTAGTCGGATTAGTCGGATTCATCGTGGCGGGGACACGATCGCTAGCCGGAAGCACAAGCGTTAATGCTCCTGGTAAGTAACGTTCAGCTAGCTGCTGCCAAATTTGTCGCTCTGCCTCAGTGCCTGTGACGTATTGCCACAGATCAGAGATCTCTGCTGCCATCAAAATGAGGGGCTTGTCTAAGCTGCGTTGTTTGAGGGTGAAAATCAGGTCGGCTCGATCGGGTCTAGCTGCCAATGCGGGAACGGTATCGGTCAAGAAACTCGCTAATTGTTGACCAGAGCGAACGCCGTTGATTAAAGCTTGAAGAGAGACTTGAGGCATTTAAATTAGGTAGACGCAATGGAACTGAAGATCCTCCTCGCGAAGCGGATTGAAGACCTCCTCTAACCCTTCTCCCCTGCCGTGTATACGCAAGTTTTGGTTGCTACGTTCTAGTCCCTTCAGCCCCCTAAATCCCCCAATCTGGGGGACTTTCAGTCTAAGGTTTCATTCAAAGTCCCCCAATTTTGGGGGATTTAGGGGGCGAAGATCTCGGCGATCGTTGATCAAAGCATTTGTGTATACGCAGTAGAGGGAAGGATCGGGAAGAGGGCGGGATGGATAGTCTTATCTTTAATGAAATTTGTCTACTAAGTAAAGAGGGTAGACCTCGATCGAGACTACACCCTAAATCATTGTGGATACGATCGGCAAACGAAGCGGCAAGAATTCTAAACTACGTTCTAGAGTCCGCCCGGAATTTCGTGGATTGAGAGATGGGCACCATTCAAAGCAGAGTCATTACGAGTCTGCCATTTAATAAACTGTCCTTTGGTGAGATTATCGGCAAAGACTCCGACTCTCAGGCTAATTCTGGTTCCAATCGGCAGCATTAGAGTGGTGCAGCCCGAAAAACTAAACCCCGAATCTTGAAGATTTCCGGCAGGAGAGAGGGCAACCACGTTTTGTCCTAACCGCAATTCATGAGTTGCAATGCCGGGATTGATAGATGAATTGGGAGGAATGCGAATCACGATCGCGCCCATCACATCAATAGTGGCGTTGGCATCACTGGCTTGAATCCCTCCCTGAACGTAGGTCGAGCCACACACAATAAATCGTCCGGTTCGACCGATCGTGACTTCTCCCGTGTTGGGGTCTAAGAGTAAGACCTTTAAACCCACGCTATTGCTGCTCACATTGGTTAATCCAATGATGTTGTGTCGGGTGACTTTGCCCGCGATCGGGTTAAACCATTGAGGTGATTGAACGATGGCATATTCTCCCCAAGCGGGAATCGCGGTTTCGTCTGGGTTTCCAACGTCTGTCAAGGTTAATCTCTCGTTTTTGGCGATACATCGCCATTCAGTTTAGCGGCTCATTCAGAAAACGATTTAGTTTTACAAAAGAATTTGTGGTGCAACTATCTATCGCTGGATGCGAACCGTCAACCTACGAGTTTGTCGTTCTTTGGGTTGCAGTTGAGCCGCCGTCCCGTTTTGGCACGCGACATCGAGATCGTAGGGAATCGTTGTGCAAGGCTCCATCACCAACACATAAAAATCACGCCAACCCCCATAGCTTTGAAACACCCACACATACGGAAAATCAGCCGTGTCAAAGGTCATTAATAGCGCAGTCCCCGATTGAGTGTTACGAATCCCACACTCGCCTTTTGCCAGGTCGGAACTGTAGAAGAACTCTTGAGATTTTGACGATCGGGGCAAAATGTGCCGCAGGTCAATTTTCTGCCCATCGGCTGAAAAGGCTTGAGGAAACTGAGTTTTTTGAGCGCGTCCGATCAGGCTGCTAAATTCCAGTGCAACTGGCTCGATCAGGCAATTGGGCAGCAGAATCTCGTCTCCGGCTTCGATGACGATCGCAGCGTGTTGTTTGAATAAAAACGGAATCGTCTCATCTGATTTGTTGTGAAACTGAAACTCAATGTGAGCTTGCGTGTCGTCTAATCGAATGGTCTTCTCAACGCTCACCGGCACGGTTTCACAAAACCGCGCCATCTTAATGCTAGATCGCGTCGTCTCCACCACGTTCCACGCTTGCGACCAGAGTTCGCCGTGATCAACCAGATGCCGATTTTGAGACAATCCTTCTACATCATTGGGAAACATCTCATCCCATCCGCCTGACCAGTGTTCGTCAAACGAGGCACCAACCGGGAGCGATCGTGTCTGACTGAAATCGTATCCCGGTGTATGCCAAAGCCACTCACGACCCGTTCTTTGGTCTACCAGTTGATCAATCCGTCCGCCTAAGTCGGGGCGAATAATCAATTTGAGTTCAGAGTTTTCCAGTATGGTAGTCATCTCGTTCCCACGTTCAGCGATTGAGCACAAACTCCCGCCTATGCTCCTCATCCTTAACGCTATCGGTGACCCCGCGATCGCGATATATATCGCTAGGAAGAATTCTAAACGCTGACTTGCACTTGCAGATCTACCACCGTGACAGCACAAAGGCGTTGCTAAACGGGTCGTAATTGCTCAACCCATAGACTTCGGTGCTATCTCCGACGCGAAAGATGCAATTTGCTGATCTCCAACCAACGCACATACGCCCGTGTTGGGAAAAATCTGCTCGATCGTGCAAACCGTGACCCATTGAGTCGTTGACTGTTGAATTGGTGAGGCTGAAATCATAGGAATTATAGTGGTTGTTCAAAAGTCAGTTTTACAGGTGCTTAGAAAACAAGCACAGTCAGTTAAAACCCTTGATGGGTGAATGCAACAGATTCGAGTCAACGATCGGATTATCTCTCCCACGTTTTCAGAGTTGTCTGTCGATCGCGGATGTTTTTCTGCTGAGGAAATAGCTGATTGCTAGAAATTTTCGCAACTGTTGGTCATTAGTTCTTTGAGTATTGTCTGAAGAATTCATAGCTTTGTACTAATTTATTTAATAGAACTAAAATATTCCGACTGTTTTGCATTCACAGTTTCTTTCTAAATATCAAAATAAATCCGTAATTGCCGTTATGCATTTATGACCGATTACCTGTAGACTCTTCTGGTTTGTTTCATAACGTCTTGCATGATTGCTTCTCAATTGACCCGTAGTTTGTGCCGTCGATTCTGGCTTCAAAAACTTGCTAGTAGCGTTTTTCTATTATCGTTAAGTTTGCCTGCCTGCGCAGCCCAAGACTCCTTTGTGAATCCTCTTTTAGCGCCTTCGGTGCAGCAGTCTGCCCCGTCGCCTCAGCAAGTGCAACTGTTGAGATGGGCAATTATCGGACAAGAAAGTGGGGCAAAATTTCAGAGCGTAAATCGACACTCAGGGGCATTGGGCTACGCTCAGGTGATGCCGAGTAATCTTGCTGCTTGGTCAAAAGAGGCATTGGGCTATGCAATTTCTCGTCAAGAGTTTCTCAACAATCCTGCCCTTCAGCTCGCCGTTATTGACTATAAACTCAACCAATATTGGCAACGATCGCTGTTAGCCAGTGGCGGCAACGAAGCACTTGCGATTATGCGCGTCGCCTCGTGGTGGTATAGCGGTAAGCCTAATCGCTATACTTCGACGCGATCGCAGTTTTATACGGGGCATCGCTACCCTAGTATTGCGACCTATAGTCGCTCTGTGTTGCAACGCTATCGCAATTTGTTAGATGGTAATGAGAATGCGGCAGTGCGACCGAAT
>JBBRMC010000039.1:0-13405 GCA_038231055.1 Leptolyngbyales cyanobacterium | reverse complement strand
GGCTGGTTTCGATATTTGTTTTGCAATAAAGGAAGGCTAGAAGAAAGACTCCGTTTTGAAGAGTATGACAGGGATGGCAATCTTGAATTTCAATCAGAGCGCGGGTTTACAGCAGAAGACGTTCAGGATGCCTATACCTTCACACTGAACTTCATTCGTGAACAAGATGCTTATATTCCTGCTCTCATGATGCGTTACGGCACTTTGAGTGTTCAGCAAACTCTACAGGTTGAAAATCTTGCGCCAACCGAAATTGAACGCATAGATTATCTCTACAAAACAGTGTTCTAAACTAGGAATGAGATCAGATGAAGTTGATTTGCGTATTTCTACGTTCAATTGCTACATTGGCTTCTGTAACAACTATCTGTTCAGCAACAGTCCCTTATAAGGCTGCCAACGCCCAAGACTTATACAGCCAAAACTTACCATCTATGAACGCTCAAGATTTTGTAGAACGTGGACGCAAGTTGACAGGAGCAGATCAAGACAATGCAGAAGCAATTGCTGCATTCACTAAAGCAATTGAATTGAATCCTGCCTACTTCGAGGCTTACTGCTATCGAGGGACTGCTTTCGGTTTAAGCAATCAGCCCTTAAAGGCGATCGAAGATATCAAGAAAGCTGCTGATTTGCTTAATGCTAGAGGAGAACCTGACAAGGCTCAGGTCATGTTGAAATTTGCAGATGACATTCGAGAGGGCATCAAAGAGGGTGACTTCGATCAGTAACGTCTTCTGGAAGCCATCCATCAATAATTGAGGGCGTGGCGATCGGGTCGTGCCCTCAATTATTGATGTTTTGTAGTGGTCTAACTTCCCGCATCGGTCTTAAGTTCGCCAATCAATCGAGTCAGGTGATCGCTGTCCGCTTTATACACTTCGCCGCAAAAATGGCAGATTGCTTCTGCGCCTTCGTCTTTTTCGATCATGTCTTGCAGTTCGGCTTCACCTAAAAGTTTTAAGGCTCCTAGCACGCGATCGAACGAGCATCCACAGTGAAACCGCACCATCTGCGTTTCGGGCAAAATCTCTAACCCTAAGTCGCCTAACAAATCTTCAAATATCATCGGCAGAGTTTTACCCGCTTGCAGCAGAGGTGTAAACCCTTGCAGCGACTCAATTCGAGATTCGAGTAGAGCAACTAGCTCTTCGTCGATCGCCGCTTTTGGCATCACCTGAATCAAAATGCCCCCCGCAGCCGTTACGCCATCTGCCCCGACAAATACGCCCAGCACCAGCGCAGAAGGTGTTTGCTCAGAACTCACTAAATAATTCGTGATGTCGTCGCCGATTTCACCGGATACTAACTCAACGGTGCTGGAGTAAGGATAGCCATAGCCGACATCTCGGACGACATAAACATAGCCATCCTGCCCGATCGCGCCGCCGACATCGAGTTTGCCTTTAGCGTTGGGCGGCAACTCAACCTCTGGGTGATCGACATAGCCGCGCACCGTGCCGTCTAATCCCGCGTCTGCTAAAACACCCCCTAACGGACCGTCACCCCGGACTCGAATATTCACTCGCGATTCTGCTCGCTTCATGCTCGACGCTAACAGCAGCCCACCTGCCATCGTCCGCCCTAGAGCCGCGGTCGCCACATAGGAGAGCTTATGTCGCTGTCGCGCTTCTTCGGTGAGTCGAGTCGTAATCACGCCCACAGCCCGGATGCCCCCGTCAGCCGCAGTTGCCCGTATTAACTGATCAGCCATGAAAAAACCTTACATTTCTTAACGAGTTCTGTCTCTATTCTAGAATGTTCCTCTCACCATCGCCGGGTAAGAAGGACGATCGCCACCCATCTGCACGGAGGCGGTAACAAAGCGCTATCATAACGTTTGTCACAACAGGTTTCGGTATGGGAAGGCAGCGTTCATTACTACTGTTCATCTTGGCTTTGGTTGCCGTCGCGATCTTCGTCATCGTCAAGGTTCCGATGCGGCTAGGATTGGATTTGCAAGGGGGTTCACAGTTAACCATTCAGGTGAAACCCACGGCAGAGATTAAAAAAATTACCGTTCGTGAACTCGAAGCCGTTCAGCGCGTGATCGAAGGACGAATTAATGGCTTGGGCGTATCTGAGCCTGTTGTGCAGACCGTCGGAGATGATCAGATTTTGGTGCAGTTGCCCGGAGTCAGCGATCCGCAACAAGCTGAGCGAGTTCTTGGAGGCACTGCCCAACTTGAATTTAAAGCACAAAAGGCAGGAACCGAAGCCGGATTGCAGATCGAACAGCAATATCGGCAAGAATTGGTTGCCAAACAAGCCGAGCTGAGAAAAGCGGGCGATCAGGCAGCGATCGACGACAACCAATCCAAGCTAAAAGCAACGGATCAAAAGATCAGTGCACTTTTTGAGTCGGCTGGCATCACTGGAAAAAACCTCAAAGATGCGTTCCCAGAAACGTCACCAAACTCCAGTGGTTGGAGTGTCGCAATTCGGTTTGACCAAGAGGGTGGCGAGAAATTTGCAACCCTAACCAAAAATCTAGCGGGTACCGGACGCAGCTTAGGCATCTTTCTCGACAATGGGCTGATTAGCGCTCCTAATGTGGGCGTAGAGTTTGCTCAGACGGGCATCGCAGGCGGTGGCGCAACCATCACCGGGCGATTCACCGCAGAGCAAGCCAATGACCTCGCTGTGCAGCTTCGAGGAGGTGCCTTACCGATTCCGGTCGAGATTATTGAGAACCGCACCGTTGGCGCAACCTTGGGGCGAGACAGCATTCAGCGCAGTATTTATGCAGGCATTGGCGGTTTAACGTTAGTGCTGTTGTTCATGGTGCTTTATTATCGATTACCCGGAGTGATTGCCTCGATCTCCCTGGTCATCTATTCACTTCTCACCTTTGCGGCGTTTGATTTGTTGGGTGTGACGCTGACCCTGCCAGGAATTGCCGGATTCATTCTCAGTATCGGGATGGCCGTCGATGCCAACGTGCTGATCTTTGAGCGCACTCGTGAAGAACTACGCGCTGGAAAGACCCTGTATCGATCAGTCGAATCTGGCTTTTTCCGCGCTTTTTCTAGCATTCTCGACAGCAACGTCACGACTTTAATCGCGTGTGGAGCGCTATTTTGGCTAGGTGCCGGATTGGTCAGAGGATTCGCTCTAACCTTGGCGCTAGGAGTCGTGGTTAGTATGTTTACTGCGCTCACCTGTAGCCGCACTCTTCTGTTAGCCGTCTTAGGAATTCAAGGACTCCGTAAGCCAGAACTGTTTTGCCCCAATCTACCCGCAAAGACTTCGGAGGTCGCCTTATGAAACTGCAAGTAATTCGCCAACGGGCAATTTGGTGGACGATTTCTTTGGCATTTATCATTGCAGGCATCATTGCGATGCTGATCTCTTGGAAGCAAATTGGTGCGCCTCTGCGTCCGAGTTTAGATTTTGTGGGAGGCACCCGCCTGCAAATCGAACTTGATTGCACTCAGCCGAATAATTGCGACAAGCCGATCGATTTAGATGCAGTGCGATCGGTGCTTGACGCTCAAGGTTTAGGCGGCAGCAGCGTTCAAGTTGTGGGATCAGAACAGCGTGCCGTTTCAATTCGCACGGTGACGTTGAATGTGGATCAGCGATCGAAGCTTCAAGCCGATTTAGCCGAAAAAGTTGGCAAATTCAATCCTAAAACGACTCAAATCGATACGGTCGGTCCAACGTTAGGGAAGCAGCTTTTTTCATCGGGGCTGCTGGCGCTGATTGTCTCATTTGCGGGCATTGCGATCTATCTCAGTTTCCGATTTCAGCTCGACTATGCGTTGTTTGCGATCGTCGCTCTATTGCACGACATTCTGATCACGGTCGGCATCTTCTCCATTTTTGGGTTAGTGCTGAATATGGAAGTGGATAGTTTGTTTATCGTGGCACTGCTGACGATCGTCGGTTTCTCAGTCAACGACACCGTGGTCATTTATGATCGCGTGCGTGAAACGATCGCCCTTAATCCCGGTCGTCATATTGACGATGTTGTAGACGATGCAGTCAATCAGACATTGACGCGATCGATTAACACAACGCTAACGGTGTTGCTGACGCTATTCGCCCTTTTCTTTTTTGGCGGCGAAACGTTAAAAACCTTTGCTCTAGCGTTGATCATTGGCTTTACCATGGGGGCTTATTCCAGCATCTTTATCGCCAGTACGCTGCTAGCGCTGTGGCGAGAACGCACCGGAAACGCGGTAGTAGGATCAGCCGAGCAGGTAAATAGCTAACGTTATGAGCGATCAAGAGTCTTCAGAAGTGCCTGCAAAAGACCCGACGTTTCAGGCGGCAGTGCAGCGACTTCATAATCTGACGGTTTGTGGGAGATGGCTGACGGTTCTGGGGCTATGGTTGACCGTAGGAAGCTTGAGCCTTTGGAGTTTGCGCTATCCGATTTCACTGCTTCAAGACTATTTCACGTGGGCAGCGGTGCGTTGGGCGATTGTCTTTCAACCCTTGCCCGCGCTGGGTTTGGGGTTTTGTGTGGCGATGATGATCGCGGTTCTCGTTTGGCAGAGCCGCAATATCTTGGTGGGGTTGCCTAAACTGGAACGTCAGCGATTAGAGAAACAGGTGTTCAAGATTCGTGAGCAAGGCTCCACCCATCCGTTATGGAAATGGGTTTATCCCTCAAAGTGATCCATCCCGCCCCGTAGAGCCGTTTCGCTGGAACGGCTCCGCAAGATTTAACTGAGCCGCAGTTCTCAGATGCAGAATTTTCCCCTGTTTAAGCTTTTTGCTTCTTCAAAGCTTGCTTAATATGTCTCATCTCGATCGTGGTGGATGATTCGGCAGCAGCATAGAAGGCGGCAGAACGGGCGATCGCTCCAATCTCACCGCCTGTTAGAGAAAATTTGGCTAACCATTGCCAATCGATATCACTCAAAGCAACTTGAGTCGGAAAGGCTTGCTGCCATAATTGCGATCGAGCCGCCTGATCGGGCAGTGGAAATTTCAGCGTTTGCTGGATTTGCGCTCGCACTGTTTGCCCCATTTGAGGAAGTCGTTGGACACTCAACAGAGTTAAGGTATGACCCAATCGTCGTTTGGCTAAAAATTGATCCATGTGAGCTAGAGACCGTCTGCTCAAACAAATCTCAGCCGATTTGATCAGTAGAATCGTTGGGGCTTGTTGAGCGATCGTCTCTATTAAATCAACTGGCTCGATCGCTAGATCAATCTGCATTAAAGGCACATTGAGTTTATTCGCGATCGCTTCAGCAGCAGTTGTTTTGCCCGTTCCCGCCGAGCCGACCAGCAATGCCACAATGCCAGGTAACTGAGCTGCCTTAAAACGCTCAAAGCCCCAATCGTGATCTACATGTGAGTGGCATTGCATCTGATGACAAATAGATTGAAGGTCGGCAATTAGACCCTCTGGAAGCACCAGTGTAGATAAAGACGCAAGATTAGAGTAACCATTAACAGGAGTGGGACATTTTTGGCTGAGTAACTTCTTTTTTGGCTTCTCAGAGGCGCGAACTGAATCGCTTAGGAGAAGGTTAACTAACCGATCGGAGAGTTTAATCGTTCGATTTAACAAGGGCGCATCGGGTGACAGCAACTCAATCAGTTGATTCTGAATTAAAGGACTGGAGGCAGTGAGACTCGATCGAGCCGATCTCCATTCAGGATCAGTGCGGCAAAATAGTCGCAGGGCTAGATCAACATTGGGCAAGTCACAGCGCTCCGATTCTTTACCCTGCAAATATCCGTAGAGTTGGGCATAGCGTCGATGCACTTCGGGAGCTAGCCCCATAAGAATCAAGTTTTTCTCAAACGGACTGAGACTGAAGCGATCGCACAATTCAGGCAACGCGAGTTCAATGCCCTGTTGTTGACTGGATCGAATCCTTGCCTCAATTTGTTGAGGATAGCTACTCTTAGGGTCAGAACTGCCGGACTTGCGTTGCGCGACTGGCGAATCGTGAAATGTGGTGCCTTCTAAGCTCACCATGCCCTTCCACCAGTGGCTCGTGGCTCGATCGGCAGCCGTTTTCGCGACCCGATCAATTTCCCTTGTTTCTTTGCGTTGCCGCGCCACTGCGGTTAAGAGCAACCGTTCGAGCCAGTTGAGTTCGACTTTTAGATACGTCCAATTGTCTAGAAAGGGTTCGGCTTGCATATCCCACTATTCTTTGCTCATTTCGCGAATAAATTCGAGGGGCAAGCCATCGGCATCCGCGATAAACGTGACTTCATAGACGCGATCGCCAATCATCTGCTGAGTCGGCTCTAAAAGAATTTTTAAGGGCACCTCAGAACGGTGTTTCAACTCGTCTAACCATTGGAGTAGATCACCTGTGGTCTGAGTCAAATCAAACGACAGGTGATAATAGCCCACATAATGCTCGTCGCCAAATGCATCAGCAGCCGGGTGCGGTTCAGGAATCTGCACGAGTTCGATCCGTCCGCCCAACCCGGTCATCCAGCACGCTAGGGTGTAGCCTGTCGTAAATCGCTCCTCGACTGTAAAACCAAGCTGCTCATAAAAGGCGATCGCTCGAAAAATATCAGCCGTCCGAATCGAGGCGTGGTGCATAGCAGGTTTCAGACTTGAGGTTTTTAGCAGAATTTGATTTCTGACGGGTTACTCAAACAACCGAAAATAGGGATATCGGACGGGCGCTCCGGGTTCTTTTTCAAGGTCAAAGTTAATCACGTTCCAGCACGGCTCATCTTTAGGATCGGGACTGAATTCCACTGTCAACCCATAGAGACGAGGTTTAGGAGAGTCGCTCTGACCACGCCAGGGAGTGCTGCGCTCTAGATAAGTGCTGATTAGATCTTGATAGCGCTGAGCGATAATGACTTTTGTAGCCCGATAGCCTTGGGTGTAGAGTCGATCGAGAGCCTCGTGAATTTCAAATCGAATTCCGTCGGGATGCGTGTGTTGACGATACCATTCGTCTTTCCAGAGTCGCCAGTGTCGCCCAGACTGCAAGTGAACTAGCTCTTCTGTTTTGGGATCAGACTCAAAGGCACCATGACGCTGGCACAAATAAGTGTCTGTCAGAGTCAATGCTTGAATTGTCTGACGGCAGTGAGGGCACTGAATCTCTGGACCAAAAATTGGATATTGAAAACCTGGGCTGGTCATGAAGTGCTAGCGTTCATGTAACGGTGCATCATTGTGAAACTATTATAGCTAGGGAAGTTTTCTGCTCTCTAGAGCAATTCAGTATAACTGTGACTCACTCCAATGAATCTTTTCTATCAACTGCTGCTTATTGGTCAATGCCTGACCTCTCTCAAGCGGCATTTATCGCCCATAATGCAACGGTTATAGGCTGGGTAGACGTGGCATTAGGAGCCAGCATTTGGTATGGAGCCGTTGTCCGGGCAGATGTAGAACGAATTCTCATTGGAGCCAGCACGAATATTCAGGATGGGGCAATTCTACACGGAGATCCGGGTAAACTCACCATTCTTGAAGATTACGTGACGATCGGGCATCGGGCAGTGATTCACAGTGCCCACATTGAGCGAGGTAGCCTGGTTGGAATTGGCGCGATCGTGCTGGATGGGGTGCGGGTTGGCACAGGTAGCATTATTGGGGCAGGCTCAGTGGTGACGAAAGATGTTCCGCCTCGATCGCTGGTCGTCGGCGTTCCAGCAAAGCCTGTGCGCGAGTTGTCAGACGCAGAAGTTGCTCACCTGATCGAACACGCCCAACATTACGAAAAGTTAGCACTTGTCCACGCCGGAAAGGGCACTGATCCCGGCTTTGACGTGCGGCGATCGCCAAGCTGAGAAAACTGCTTTGAAAACGTACCCAAATAAGATAAAAATGAGAGTAAGAATTCTAAAAAGTTTTTGAAGAGAGAACACTGGTATGGACTTTGATTTTCGCGTATTAATCGTTTTGCTCCCGATCCTCGCTGCCGCAGGTTGGGCAGTCTCTCGAATTGCTCCTGCTGCACTTAGACAAATTCAAGCCTTCTTAGCAAAATAAGACTGACTCAGTTCCAGTCAACCCTGTCAATTTCTGTTTGCAAAGCCGATGCTTCTGATGATTGGAGGTATCGGCTTTGCGATTGGCAGATGATTTTTTCATCCTATCCTAATAGAATGATTAGGCTCTAGAGAACTATAGCGAGGCGTAAGTTTCTATGCTTGATGAACAGGCTAAAAAGACAATGTTGCGGAAGATTCCTCATGGGCTGTATGTCTGTGGAGTCAAAGATGGAGAAGAGGTCAATGGTTTTACGGCGAGTTGGGTGATGCAGGGTTCTTTTACGCCTCCGCTTGTGATCAACTGCGTCAAGCAAGGCTCAAAATCTCATGCCATGATCGCTGCCAGCAGCGTGTTTGCCCTCAGCGTTTTAGAAGAGGGACAAAAGGACATGGCGCAAACGTTTTTTAAGCCTCAGCGTCGGGTTGGCAACAAGTTTGAAGAAGTCGAGTTTTATCTGGGAGAGACCGGTTGCCCAATTATTTCTGACTCACTAGGCTATGTCGAGTGTCAGGTGGTCGGCATGGTAGACAAAGGCGACCACACGGTTTTTGTGGGTGAAGTGATTGCCGCAGGGGTGCATCGTGAGGGCAACCCTCTGTTATTAGAAAACACTGGCTGGCAATATGGCGGTTAAGAAACAGGACTAGGTTTTATGCCTCTGATCAAAGTTCAAACGTCTGTCTCGATCGCAGATGCCACGATCGAGACGCTGCTTAAGCAACTGTCTGTCAGTCTGGCTAAACACACAGACAAACCAGAGTCGTATGTGATGACGGTCTACGAGTCAGCAGTCATGATGACGTTTGGTGGTACGTCTGAGCCGACGTGCTATATCGAAATCAAAAGTGTTGGCTCCATGAGTCCCGCCCAGACGAAAGCCATGAGTCAAGATTTTTGTCAGCAGATTCAGCAGACGTTAAACATTCTCCCTAACCGGACTTATATCGAGTTTGCAGATGCGAAAGGCTCAATGTGGGGTTGGAACGACACCACGTTTTGATTATCTAAAGAAGAAGCCGTGTCCACTTTCATAGAAGCTGAGTCGCCCAAATCCTAAAAATTGCCCGTGAGATTTCTCACCGGGAGGAAATGCGGTGACTCCAAATAAATACACGCCTCCATAAAGGGGATTGCGATCGGGCGATAGGGCGATCGTCACGCTTCTCCCAGGCGGCACAGGCGGATTGAAGTTCACTGTCACGGTGCGTGTTTTGCGGTCGGTTGTGACCTCACCCAAGGGCAATCTTGCGCCAAGTCGATTACGGGTTCCTTCAAATGCCTCAATGTCTCTTGGCGAAAATCTTACGGTGTCGCTGCCGTCGTTTTGCACGATCGTGACTCGCTGCAAGGGTTCTCCAGCATTTTCTAAGTGATTTAAGGTGAAATAGTAAGTCGCTGACCAAGCATTGACCGAGTTATTTGTAGTTGAGGCTCCTGCTAATCGAGGAGGCGAAGTAAAGAAGACGGTTCCGTCTGAGAGCTGGACGGCTTGACTAGGCTGAAGTGGCGTGGTGATAGCTCCCACTGTGGCAATAAAAGCGGCTCCTGTGGCTAGCGCAAAACGACGGATGATCATTATCAATAATTTCTGTTGAAGTTAAAAAACTAAGGAGCGATCGCTCGATAGCTTCAGTTTAATTCATTCATTTCTCTCCTGCTGTGTGTCGTTTCTTAAGCGCATGTTAAGCTCTATTAAATTCACTTTCTATCTATTAAAACTAGCTTCCACTTTTAGACAGCAGTGCTAATGTTTATATAGACACAAAGAGATGGTTCTCTTCAATCTCTTAAACCTTCTGCTTTTGGGCTGTGTCTCCTTCCCAAAGCCCCTGCAATTCCCAAGAAGTACGTTTGGTTGGCAGTTTGTTTAGTCTGTACTGTAATTGGAAAAGGAGGAATAGATCTACATTTCATGCCTACGGAATTGCAGCTAAAGTCCACTTAACCTATTTGAATTTGACCTCTAACATTCCTCTAAAGAACCTGACACTTTTCCGTCAGGTTCTTTGTCGTTGATAGGTAGTTTTGCTTATTATAAATAGCGTTGAGATTTTAAGTTTCTTATTTGTTTAGGAGTCTACCAGAGTAAGTTTGTTAACGTATTTATAGAAGATGAAATAGAGGCTTGTTATGGTTACCAGTTCTAAAGTTGCTTTCTCAGCAGATGTGGTTCAATCAGTTGCTTGGCGTAAGATTTTGACGATCGCTCTAGCATTTTGGTTAAGCGCTAGTCTTCTTTTAGACTTGGTAATTATGCCCAGTTTGGCAGCATCTGGAATGTTGATTCAGCCTGATTTTGTGCCCGCAGGCTACAGCATTTTTTGGATCTTTAATCGGATTGAATTAGTGTGTGCAGCGTTGGTTGTGACTGGGTTGCTGATTCAACAGCAGTTGTCTAGCTACAGCGATCGCATGGCTCAAAATGTGCGGCTCTCGCTGTTGATGCTGTCAGCGACTCTCGTCTGCACTTATTTTGTATCGCCTCAAATGAGTTCTTTAGGCGTACATCTCAACTGGTTCAACACAGCCGTTGACGTTCCGGTTGGCATGAACCAACTTCACGGTAGTTATTGGGTATTAGAAGCGATGAAGGTGACGATCGGCGGCATTCTTCTAAACTGGCAACTCGATCGCCCTTCGGAACTGCATTAAGCAAATCGAATTTGGTGAATTCATTAAGCCTTCGGGAAACCGGAGGCTTTTTATTTCTCTCTTTATAACTGCCAAATGAGAGGAAATAGATTCTTTTTTATTCCACTGATTCTGAATTTTGATTGAACCAAAGCAACCGCACTGCCATGACTGCAAACCCTGCGGCAGCGATCGCTTTCGCCAATTGAGCAGGCAGCACTTGAGCGGTGCCTTCACCGATAATCACACCTAAAAAGCTTGCCAAGATCAAGGCAGCGATCGTGCCCAAAAAAACCGCTCTCGGAAACTTAGCGTTTGCGCCACTGAGGGCGATCGCGGCAAGCTGGCTTTTGTCGCCTAGCTCTGCCAAAAAAACAGTGATAAAACTCAATCCTAAAAGATGCCAATCCATCGCCGCTAACTCCTAACTACATTCTGGCAACATCCCAAATCAGCAACGCTGAGATGACGAGTAAGAGCATCCCAGTTGCGGTCTCAAGGGTTTTGGGCGAGAGTCGAGTGGAAAGCCAACGACCCACCAACACGCCAACTAGACTGGTTGCAACTAAAGCAGATGCTGCTCCTGCAAACACCACCCAAGGGTTTTGAGATTGGGCACTCATCAGCAGAGTGGCGACCTGAGTTTTGTCTCCCAATTCTGCCAAAAAAATCGTGACAAACGTGGAGCCAAACACCTTCCAAAATTCCCAGCTTTGAATTGGGGCAGAGCTTAATGAATTCTCTAACTCAAGGGCTACGGATTCAGAGGGTTCAGATTCAATCAATTGGGAAGAAGATAGACTAGGTGCAGAAAGTTCGGGTGATGGCATGAATAGATACTGCTTTTCACATTTCTTTCATTATCTAGGACTTCGCCACAATTGACAACCTTTGCTAAATCCCGATCGCTTGATCAAAGCGCAGCATTTCTAGACTGCGATCGCCATATACGCCTTCAATCTGCTCACGGCAACAGTCGATCGCAAAGTCGTTGAGTTCTTCGGGTTCGACACCAAACATTTCTTCAAATGTCTTGGTTTCCACACGGCAAAAGCGAGGGCGTTTCTCATAAATCTGGCATTCGCGGCTGTCAGAGTCGAAGTTGACGCACCAGCCATCGTCGCCGACCATGCTGAGATAGAGTTCAAGTTCTTCGGCAGAGAGATAGTCTTCTAGATCAGGGCGATCGTTAGGATCAAGGTGACAGCAAGCACCACACTGTTTCACACAAAGCCAAGTTGCCATAAGTTTCAGAAAGTTGGAGAAAAATCTCGCCTCAGATTTGCGCTGAAGTGGATTGAGAATATGGGACACTATCTAGAAGGCAGAATGACCTACTCTAGCAAACCATCCTGGTCAGTTGGGACTGTAACTTAAGTTTTTTTGAGTTTTGTAAAGTTCTTTAAGAATGGTGCGATCGTACCGATAAGATATTAACTATTGCAGCTTCGGTTTAGACGTTATCAGGCTTGTTGGGAGGGGACATGGAGTTTCTAAGCAATATTAATTTTGAGGCAATCGCTCAGCTATCAATGCTGGCAGCGATCGTGATTGCGGGTCCGGTTGTGATTTTCTTGCTGGCGTTTCGGAATGGCAACCTCTAGAGGGTTGCAAGTAGATTCACAGCCAAAGGTTTCCACACTCTGATTGAGAAAGAGCAAGGGTTCTTCGCTAATCAGAATAAGTTTCATCAGGTTTAAGAGAGAGTAGCTCCAAAGCCCGATCATAAGATCGGGCTTTTTTATGTCTTGTTGTCGATTAACACTTTTGTTGTCGTCGTTAACAGATTGATGTCATTTGAGATTGGCGCTTCACACGGTAGCCAATGGGGCTATTCTCTTACTTTCAACCCACCTTAAATTCTGTAGCGATCGTGCTTCAAAAACAATAGGTTCAAAATCAGCTTTTCAACCCGCCTTTGCCTCGCAAGCCAATTGCGACTTCCCCACAGGTTTGGAAAACAACGGTGCCAACATTGAGATGAGGGACAGAAATTCTTGCGGTAGCAAGTTCATCAAGACAAATCAAATTATGCTTTCCTGATCTTGCTACCTTTCCTCCGATTCAAAATGGATAAAGTCGAGCTAAGATTTGTCCTGTGAAATCATGCCCACGGTTGCTTTGACGGCTCGAAGATAATCCGCAGGAGCTAGCAAAATTTGTGTTCCGCGCACTCCCGCAGAGATCGAAATGACATCAAAGAGTTCAATCAACTCATCGACAAAAACAGGATAATCTTTTTTGCAAGCTAGAGCCGTGACCCCGCCCCGAATATAGCCCGTTAACGGCTGAACTTCTTTGAGAGAGACTGTTTCTACTTTACGATCGCCCGATATCTGTGCCAGCGCTTTGAGATCTAACTGAGTATTTCCTGGAATCACCGCCAACAAAATGCCTGTACGATCGCCCCGCACAACCAGGGTTTTAAATACTTGCTCTGGCGGAAATCCGATTTTAGCCGCAACTGTTTCAGCCGCTAAATCATCTGGGTCAACGTCATACCCACGCAACTCATAGGCAATATCCAGATTGTCCAAAACGCGCACAGCATTCGTCTTCACTGCGTCTCTTAACTAGGTAGATAGGGCAAATCACTAAATCGTATCCTAACTGGTCTAAAAGCGTTGTTATCTGACCGCGATGATGAGTTTGATGATTAAGCGATATCGAATTTGGGCAATGAGAAGATTTGTAGAGAATTCTTGAGGTCTCTCTAAATCAGGTAAACTGAGCGTGGCAATTCGGTTCTAATGGGGAGCAGCCATTAGAGGAAACAGGGAAAGTGCAGTGCTAATCTGCCGCTGTCCCGCAACTGTAATTGGGAAGAGG